>JAZRGF010000184.1:0-10169 GCA_045644005.1 Bacteroidaceae bacterium
CCGGCACCATCGGCCACCATCGGCGGCAAGGTGCGCACAAAAAAGGCGGTAGCGACTCTGCACCGCAGTAATCTGTTACATTTTATCGTTGAACACGGCTTTGGTCTTTTCCTCTCGGCAAGCCTCGCACTGTGCGGAGCATTGATGTTCGTGTTCGGTCTGTTCCTGGAAAGCGGCTGGAGCATTGTTCTCGGCATCGGTGCTGGCTACATCAGCTATCTGCTGTTCACAAGCAAGGACTATGATGATTGTTCAATAAAGGAGGCTCTTGAGAACCTCGTGGCAGGAAAGGAGGTGAGCAAATGATTTTTCTTGTACAACGAGTGGAGACTATGGCCCCAGTCAACAACAAAGCAAAGGATATATGCAAGTTCTGCAGTGACTACGAAGGCTGTCTGCTGACAAGCAAAGCCGACTTTGATGACCTCATAAAGACCATAAAAAAGACTGTTGAATACACTAACGGGCTATATCCAAGAACAAAGCCATTCCGGGTTACCACAAACCACGATAACTATATACACATTGAAGTTGAAGGAGGGCTTGGAACGAGTGTCGTTCGCTTTCATATTTCAAAAGTGACAGGAGTATATAACAACAGCATAAAAATGCCGATTAGCTACTTTGTAATGAACGGGAAGGAGGTACAGCTATGATGGAGAAAGAATACCTGCAGAAGATTGCAGAACTGCGTCAGGAAGGAGACGAGACACTGTCGCCATTGCTCGACTTTCTGGAACAATATAGGCCGGGGGATCCAAGGGGGTTGATTGACTCCGAGTCGATACGATGCACGCTCGACGGAGTTGTGGACCTGGAACTCAATGCCATCACAACCGTAATGGTGAAGCTCGGTTATAAAGTCGTGTATAACCTGTTGGCCGAAGATTACGGCTGGAATATGGCAAGAGTCCGCAAAGAGGAAGATTTGATATAATAAGCATTGGCGAATTTTGCTATAATGCAGTTTATTGCAAAATAAGACTGTTTTTATATGCTTATTTCAACAAAGGGGATAAAGTCAGGGAAGAGCCTGCGTGAACGCTTTGTAGCACCGGTGTACGCTTCTGAAACTTTCGCACTCGAGCCGTAAGGCATAAACGAAGGGAAGAGCCTTCGCTATAATCGTAGTCGCACTGGTGTCGCTTTTTGGAATCTGGGAACTCACCCCCTTCAGGTGTCGGGGGAAACAAAAACCTCCGACACTTTTTTATTAAAACATCTTTTTGTATCTTTGAGAATATAAAACAATGAATATGATACCACTCGCATTTTTCGCACCCGGGCACGGCATAATATGGTTGATACTTGTGCTGCTCGTTATCGCAATATATAAATGGAAGACAGTCCTTCTTGGCCTGTTCTACATACTTATATTGCCTTTTGTTTTCCCGATAGCAATCATTTCGGCCGTATTCAAATGGGAACCGAAATTCATTAGAAAATGGGAACGGAACGTCGAGGAGTACAGGAAAAAGAACCAATAACCCAAAGACCGGAACAGTGATGTTTCGGTCTTTTTTCGTTCACTATTCTTGCTATTTATTTGTAGGGTAAAATTTTACCCTATATGTCAGATACAAGAGATACTGCCAGCTTATACCTAAAGGTCAATAGTGAGGAAGCGAAGCGAGAATTTGAAACCGTAAAATCGAAAGTCGAGGAACTCAAGAAGAAACTCATTGAGGCAAGCAATGCCGGAGATTTCAAACAGGTTCAGGAACTGCAGAAGCAATTACGGCCTGCTATCAAGGAGATGAACAATGCCTTGACAAAGGTCGGCCAGATTGAATCTGCAATGAAACACCTCTCCCTGCAGAGTGAAAAGGACCTGAAGAAGACAAAGAATCTCATCATATCAATGATGAATGAAATTCCTCGAGGTACAAAACAGTGGGATGAGTACAACGAGAAACTCAAGCAGGTAAAGGCCGAGCTCAAGAAACTTGCAGATGAACAGAAAGTCGTGACGGATTCAGGGCTTTCTATGAAGGATATGCTTGATATCGGCGGTAACCTCTCTATGATTGCCGCCTCTGTCCTCCAGGTAAAGGACTCGGTGGCCGAGTTCATGCGCGACAATGTGAACAGTTACATTGAACTTGACGCCGAAATGGCGAATGTGCAGAAGTTCACCGGCATGACCAGGCAGAGTGTCGAGGAACTCAACGAGGAGTTCAAGAAGATCGACACGCGCACATCTGTTGTCGAACTCAACAAGCTGGCCGAGGAAGCCGGCCGTCTTGGCAAGACATCCAAGGAGGATGTTCTGGGATTCGTGAAAGCGGCAGACATCATCAATGTTGCCCTCGATGACCTTGGAGAAGGTGCTACGCTTGAGATATCAAAGCTGACGAGCATTTTCGGTGACGAGAAGGCTCTCGGTACCGAAAAATCTATGCTTGCTGTCGGCTCTGTAATCAACGAACTCTCGCAGAACTGTACTGCAGCTGCTCCATATCTGGCCAACTTTACCAAGCGCCTTGCCGGTGTCGGCGCCCAGGCTGATATGACCATACCGCAGATAATGGGCTTTGCCGCAGTTCTTGACAGCCAAGGCCAGGCTGTCGAGATGTCAGCGACTGCCGTTTCACAGCTCATCACAAAGATGTTTCAGGATCCTGCAAAGATTGCTAAGGCCGTAGGTATAGACGTGAAGGAGTTCACCGATATGGTTAAGACCGACACCAACGGCGCACTGCTTACATTGCTTGAGCGCCTTAATGCCTTTGGCAATATGGATGTCCTGGCACCCATATTCAAGGAGATGGGCACTGATGGCGCGAGAGCTTCGGCCGTTCTCGCATCATTGGCCGGCAATGTCGATATGGTACGACAGCAACAGGAGGTTGCGACAGAGGCGTACAAAGAGGCTACATCGGTTGTTAAGGAGTTCTCCGTGCAGAATGAGACCGAGGAGGCAAAGCTTGAGAAGAAGCGCAAGAAGCTCGAAGAGGTAAAGGTGGCTCTCGGTGAGAAGCTGCTGCCCATTATGGGAGGCTTTACATCGACAGGAACGATGATGATAAAAATGCTCAATGCCCTGCTTGATATCTTCAACAAGTATAAATCGACAATCTTGTTGACAGGTTCCGCAGTTCTGCTCTATACCGGTTATATCAAGGCGAAGAACTTCATTACCGCAAAGGAAATAACCTTGGAGAAAGCAAAACTGTTCCTGCAGGAGAAATCTTTGGCTCTTCTCAAGAAACTCAAGGCCGCCATGATGAGCAACCCATGGGGCATTGCCATTGTGGCCATAACTGCCGTCATAGGTCTATTGATAGACTACAACAGACGTATGGACAAGCTCTCTGAAGGTGAAAAGGCTCTTGCAAAGATAAGGGAGGACGCAAACAAGAAAGTTGCTGAGGAGGAAGCAAGGCTGAAAGCCCTGATACAAACAGCTGAAGATGAAAATGCGTCGTTGGAAAGCAGGAAAAAAGCCATCGATGCGCTCAATCAGATTATCCCAGGGTACAATGCCCAACTGGACGAGACAACAGGTCAGTACAAGGCTAATAAAACAGCCCTCGATGAATATCTCAAATCTCTGGCCAAAAAATATGAGATTGAGGGAGCAAAGGATATGTTGGCCGAAATGGGTGGCGAGAAAGCTCGCTTGAACATCGAAAAGGCAGAGCTCGAGGCAGATATACAGAGGCTAAAGGAGCAGCAAGCGCGAATCGAATCTGGAGGAAACTCGATGACCACACAGGCGTATGGTACCGCCGGAATGACAATGTCACAATATAGCGGTGTTTCTACCGGCCCCCAGATATTGTTGAAGAAAGGGGAACTTGAGGATATCAACGAAGAACTCGATGCCATTGCCGAAAAGGAAAAGATGATATTCGGTGCTTATGGAGAAGACTTGAGTAATTCATTTGCCGAAGATGTCAAGACCAACAAAGGCGGGGGTGGTTCCGGAGGGGGAGGGGACGATGCTCCCAAGACCGAAGACAAACTCAAAGAGGAAATTAAGCTGGCCGAGAGGGCGGCCAAGGAGAAATGGGTGCTTCAACGTGCCATAGAGGATGCGGCATACTCTCGAGGTGAGATTACATACCAGGAACACGTTGCACGTCTCCAACAGGCAGAACAGCAGTATCTCGATGATTGTAAGGCTGCTTATGAACAGCGGAATATGACCGAAGAACAGGGCTATGTTCAGCTGCTTGACAAGGAGAGGCAAATGCTTGACAAACACAACCGTGAGTTGCTGAATTTGTCAATAGAAGATCTTGAGCTACAGCAACAGAAAGAACAGCAGCAGGTGCTTGAGGATTGTTACGATGTGAACAGCATCCTTTTTGGCAATGAGAAAGTCCGCGACCAGCGCCTCTTTGAGATAAACATTGACTACCTACGCAGGAAAGCCGAGCTTTACCGCGCACAGGCAATGTCGAAAGAGGCACACCAGATTGAGCAACAGATAGCTCAGGCCGAGGCGGATGAAGCTCTGCGCAAGCAGAAGGAATATGCAGAGAGACTCCAGCAGTGGAGGAAGGAGTATTCCAACACGTCGGCCGAGACACAAATGAAGGCCGAGCTTCTCACTCTCGATGAGATGCACAAGGCCGGGCTTATCAAGGAAGAGGAGTACCAGCAGCTGCGCAAGGCCATACAGGAGAAATACTCCAAGGGAGGCAAGTTCTCTGATGGCGGCTATGGTGATATGCTCACCAATATGTACACGTCGATTGACGCCATTGTGTCGGGTACCACTGACAAGACAATCTCCAGTATGCAGAAGATTGGAGCTGTGGCACAATCAACCTGGGCAATAGCCGGCGCAGCACTTGAGCAGTACTCTGCATATTCTCAGGCTTGCTGTGACCTCGAGGTCTCGGAGATTGAGAAGAAATACGACAAGATGATTGCTGCAGCTGGGAAGAACTCTACCCGCTCAAAGCAACTTGAGGAGAAGAAGGAGAAGGAGATTGCCAAGGTCAAGACAAAGTACAACAAGCAGGCGCAGAAGATAGAGATAGCCGGCGCTGTCGCACAGACTGCAGTAGCTGCGATCAATGCGTATGCTTCAGCCTCCAAGGTAAACTGGATTCTCGGACCTATAGCAGCTGCTATGGCTCTTGCTGCAGGTAGCCTTCAGATTGCTACCATCCAGAAGCAACACCAGGCACAGCAGGCTGGCTACTATGGTGGTGGTTTTACACGCAAGTCGGCCAACGATCAAGAAGAGGTGGGCGTTGTCCATGCAAACGAGTTCGTGGCCAATGCGGAGGCGGTTAGGAACCCTTATCTGTCTCCATTCTTGTCTCTTGTCGATTACGCCCAGCGCAACAATACTGTCGGCAGTATTACGGCCAATGATGTGTCGCACGCGATTGGAACGGGTGCAGTTCTCAGGGCAACAAGCACAACGGCCAACGAGACCGTTCAGAACAGCGGGGAGCTGCTTGCTGTTGCCGGAAGTATAAACAGTAGCGCCCAAGTTGTTAAACGGCTCAATGACCGCCTTGATGAAGGAATAGAGGCTTTTGTTGTTATGGATGGCGAGCGTGGTTTGGACAAGAAGTATTCAGATTACAACAGACTAAAAAATAATCCTAAACGATGACAACACTTTATCTGGACGGCAAGCAGGCCGTTATCGATGAGAAGCAGACCGTAAAGTTCGTGCGCGAAAACACTTACTTTACAAAGTCTGGTTCGTACACCTATGATGTCACTCTCCCAGCACTGTGCCCCGAGAACATCGCTATCTTCGGTCACCTGTACCGTAAGGATCAGAGAAAGGCTGTAAAGGCCACATTCTCTGCCAGGCTGAATGTTGATAATGTGGATATCCTGAACGGTACCGCTACCATTACCAACATCACAGATACAACTATCAAGGTGCAGCTGATGGGCGGTAACAGCGAACTAAACTTCTATAACAAGAACGAGAACCGTTTCATTGATGAGCTTCCGTTGGGAACATGGTATGACGTGGAGGGTATATCATCCTCTGACCTTACTATGTACACCATGGCGCGGAGGATAAGCTCCCAATTCAACAGCGATGTATCTTCTGCAGGCATTGATACTGCGTACAAGAACCTTTGCAAAAAGATATGGAACGAGAATACCAAGGAGGCCCCCGTTGATTGGGTGGCCTTGCCGTGTGTCAATGAGAACTTCGATGTTACTTGCAACAATTTTGGAATTAAGACCTACACTGACAGCAACGGTAATTCCAAAAGATGCCCGGCAATAAACAATCTCGATACCGTCTATCTCTCCGCACAGCCATACCTGGTACAAATGATAGAACGTATCTTCGATAACCTTGGATATCCTGTTCAGGAGAATTGCCTGCGTGACAACGAGTTCTTTATGCACCTGGTTATAGTCACGGCCAACAACCGTTCCGCAATCGCACGAGCTCTTCCTCACTGGACGGTGGCACAGTTCATCGAGGAGATTGAGAACCTTTTTGCCGTTGTTTTCTTTATCGATGAGAGTAGCAAAAAGACCTTGATAAGGTCCAGAGCGGACTATTACAAGGATAATATTGAGTATATTGACAATATTCTTGAGGAATATTCTGTAAACATAGAACCTGATGAAACCACCGATATCGCCAACGCCAATGTCGGTTATGCCGAGGTTACTGACGTTTATGACCGCATCGATGATGATATCCGCGAAGCGGCCAAGATTGATACAACCTACAACAATGAGGCCGACCTTGCCAATGGCCTTCAGAGTCTTGTCACAAAACTTTCTCAAGACAGAGGCAACGGCCAGACAAGCACAGGTCTGTTGAAGCATAAAGGTACAATATTCAAGGTGTGCGGACACTCATACATAATTGAGCTTTATGACCACGTCGATGCGCAAGGTCGCACATATACCAACCACGCAAGAACCATCGCTATCGATGAGTTCGCGAATCTTGTCAATGCAGAAGGTAAAGAGGATATTGATATAGAGCTGAAGATATGCCCAGCCAAGTCTATCAATGACGGGAACGTTGATTTCTATAATGCTGATGGCAGTTATTCTTACAGTAAGTCTTGCTTTCATCTGGTTAAGGCCGACAATACAGACCCCGCAGGTATCGACAATGAGACAAACATCTATATTGCAGGATTGATATCGGGAGAGACCGAGAAGGTGGACACCAAGGAGGATATAATGTCTATATGCCTGTATGACGGCGGTATGGCCAAGCGTGCCGAGACTGATTACAATGACGGATATCCGAGCTCGTTATTGACACAGGTGGAGAATTTTCTGTTTTACCCAGCCGGGTACATCAAAGACCAATGGCAAGCGAATACATACACAGGTGGTGGTACCTTACAGAAGTTTGCGTATGAGAGCCTGGCACTGAACATTGATTCTACATATAGAACTATCATTGGCCATAAGTACACTTTCCGTACATTCTACAGTGAGGTGTTCAAACATCTGAAGAGTATAGGAACACAGGTCAAGTACTGCATAAAATTCATTTCGGAGAAGCAACTGAAGGTGAACTCAACTTTCATTATACATAACAGGAAGTTCCTCTGCGAGAAACTTGAGTACCAGGTAAGTGCCAAAGGTACCGAAAAACTCGTTACGGGATATTTCTATGAATTAGAGGAATAGGCAAGCGGTTTTATTTTGCTTTGTAAGGGTGCTGGTGATGGCACCCTTTTGTTTTATGCCCGTTTCGGGTAATTTAAGAGCAAACGCTGTTTTTTTGGGGTAAAACTTCGTTCTACATATTCTACATATTCTACAATGTTAATAATAAAGTAGTTATATTGTAGAAATACCGCTACAACGCTTCTACAATATTCTACAAAATTTACTACAAGCACTACTTTTCTACAAAAATGGTGTTTTTTCTACAATGTAGAATTTTTGAATAAAACTTATGTTGTTGTGTATCAGTTGTATATGGGTGTTGTAGAGCTTGTAGAAAGTGTAGAAACAGTATCCTGTCTGTAATATATTACAGAAAAATGTGCAATAACTGTAATATCTTGCTGTTTTTAGGCTATCTTTGCTTTATAATCGTATAGTTATGAGCCAATTCTGTGTTTACATCAAACTGAAGCCTTACTTGAGGGAGTGGCTTGTTCACTCTCTGGGTGAACCTGTGACGTTCCCAGAGCACTCCAATGTGAATGCTGTTGTCCGTACGTTCCTACAGCGCAGACCGACAGATATACCTGTTGAAATCAATTCGAGTGGCGAATTGACTGCCATCTGTATTCCTGACTCTAAGGCAAAGCCTGCAGAGTATTACAACTACCTTTCCAATAGTGCAAAGAAAGCTGTAACGGAATCCATTGAGGATTTGTTCCGGCTGAACCTATGGAACGAGCTCGCACAGCTCGCCATGATTGATGACGGCAGAGGTGTGAACTCTCACATTGCTGCCTGGTGCGAGATGCACGGGATATCGCTTGACTCCGTAGAGACTGTAAGGCAGAAATATTTCCGTATCAGGAAGGCCTATACTGAAAAAGGAATCGATTTGCGAAATTTTACACGAAAAAAAAACCGACAAGATGAGTGATTTTTCGGTTTTTGAAACTGATAACTATAATTAACAACTATTAACTACTATGGCAACCATATTGAACAACATATACAAAGTGGAATACATCGAGTCTCGTTTCCTCAAGGATATCACCATTGTACCGGGGAAAGGAGTATACTTGAATGTGTGGCGCAACTTTCAGCAGCTGGACACCGTCGGCCTCTCCTCTGCAACCTCTACAAGTAAGGTTGTCAAGAAAAATACTCTGTATGATGTCAAACTCACTGCGTTACTGAAGAAACAGTTTCTGGTGGCAAATAGGCATCTTTGCTATAGACTGACAACCGTGACAGGGGAAAAATATCTCTTGGGCACGGAACGCGCCCCATATCCGATAACGAATACCTCGGACAATTTCCCCTCTGTCGTTACAGAGAAGTCTGGTACCACTCTCTCGGTTGAGTACTCCAATACACTCGGTTTGTTGCCGATTTTAGACCAGTAAAGCGCTTTTGGCTATATTATAGGTCTTTTTACCTATCTCCCTGACTTCGTTCATTTGCATAAACTATATTGCAAATGAACTATCATCTCATTCTTAACACTACCATTGGTTGCTGGAACTGCTCCAAGACTTATGTGCGTGAGGTCTTGTCCCGTTACAAGGACAAGCCTGTCAATGTGCTTATCTCCTCTCCCGGTGGTCTGCTCGATGACGGCCTTGATATCATGCGACAGTTCAAGGACCACGGCGATGTCACTGCGTACATCTCCGGCTTTACTGCATCGGCTGCGACAGTTGCAGCTATGGGTGCAAAGAAAATCGTGATGGGTAAGTATTCTTTCTTCCTCGTTCACAAGTGTTCAAACTTCATTGATGCCTGGGGCAGTTACAATGCCGACCAGATTCAGAAGCTCATTGATGACCTTACGGCCAACAAGAAAGAGAACGACAAGATTGATGTCGTACTCGCACAGCTTTATGCTGACCGTTGTGGCAAGCCTATCTCTGACATCCTCAGTGTTCTCAAGCAGGGCAAGTGGATGAACGCAAGCGAAGCTCTTGAGCTCGGTCTTGTGGATGAGATTTCTGCCGATGACAGAAAGCAGAACCTTTCTATTGCTGACCGAGACCGCTTCCTCAATATGGGGCTTCCTGTTGAGAATATCAATTTTGAGGATGAGACTCCTTCATGGGTAACACGCTTCATTAATGCCATTACCGGCAAGAAGAATGAGGCTGCTATCGAAACTCCTGACAATGGCGATAACTCTAATACTTCAACACAAATGAAAAAGAAATTCAATTCCGTGGGCAAGGTTCTCGGCAAAGAGGACTTTGACACAACCGCTGAGGGCACAGTTGCCATCACCGGTGATGAGATGCAGAAGGTTGAGGATCATGTTACCTCGCTGGAGAGCTCCGTCGCAGAAAAGGATGCTACTATCGCAGAGCGCGACAGTACCATTGCTGACCTTAACACTCAGATCGAAAACCTCAAGAAAGGTGCCGGTGCTGAGGATTCCGAGATTGTAAAGACCAATGAGAATGAGGACTTCGACGTGGTTACTCGCTCAAAGGAGATGTATAACGGCGTAAAAGACCTCTATTGATTATGGTTAACATTACACATGACGACTTGGCCAAGGGTGCCAAGAAATTGCGCAAAGAGTTGTTGTTGAT
>JAZRGF010000185.1:0-7943 GCA_045644005.1 Bacteroidaceae bacterium
AATGGAGTTGTTGATGCGAAGATAACAAAAAAAGAAAAACGAGGCAAACACCTCGTTTTTACTGTTTATTTATTGCTGTTTCTCAAAATGGAATGGCTCGAACTGTGAATCCTTGTCAATCCAGTGAGGCTTGCGCATTGCATAGATGACGAACGGAGCGCCTGTCACAACAATGCAGCCTATGATGAGCACCGCATACCACACTGCGTTGCTGCCAACTGAAATCTGTGCCGGTGGAATGAAGCTGAGCACAAAGGCAAGCAGGCTACCCAGGAATCCTACACCCGACACAAGCCACATGAGGCCGTTGCCGTTCTTGCCCAGGCGGAAGGGGCGTGGAGCATCCTTCATGTTGTAACGCAGATAGATGGCTGCGGCAAACATGAGCAGGTACATTATGAGATAGAGCAGTACGGTGAGCTGCGAGAGAATCTGGTAGAAACTCTGCACCGACGGCATGATAACGAACAGCAGGCTGAGCAATGTCACAACACCTCCCTGAATGAGCAGGATGTTCTTCTGTACTCCAAGCTTGTTGCTCTTCTGCATGAACGGTGGCAGGTAACCCGCCTTGCCCACTGCAAATATACCTTTTGAGGGACCCGATACCCATGTGAGCACTCCCGCAAGCACGCCAAAGGCAAGAGCTATGGCAATGATTGGTGACAGCCATGACATTTTAATGAACTTGAAGTAGTTGTCAAAGCCAACAAGCAGGCTCTGTGTGAGGTTGATGTCCTTCTGCGGGATGATGATACCAAGTGAGAATGTGCCAAGCACAAAGATGAGCACTGTGATTATTGCACCCAGGAACACAGCCTTGGGGTAGTTCTTGCTCGGGTTCTCCATGTCCTTCACGTGGATACCGGTCATCTCCATACCCGCATAGAAAAGGAAGATGCCCGATGCAAGTACAAGGTTGTCGAGCTTGGTAATGTCGGGGAAGAAGTCACCGCCAAAGTCCATCTGTGACTTGCCGCCGCCAATGAGGTAGATGATTGCGAGCAACACAAGCAACGCTGCGGGGATGATGGTACCAATGAGACCACCAACCTTTGCCACCTTGCTCACCCATCCCAGTCCCTTGAGCGATATGTATGTCGCTATCCAGTAGATGGCGAGCACGATTATAAGGGTGTAGAGCTTGTTCGATGCAAGCGACATATCGGCAGCGTCATTCATGCCAATGAATGCCAGTGACACGGCACCGAAAGTCAATACGGTAGGGTACCATATTGTACTCTCTACCCACTGCAGCCAAATGGCGACAAAACCCAATCGTTTGCCGAACGCTTCGCCCACCCAGCGGAACACACCGCCTTGCTTGTCCTGGAACATGGCGGCAAGCTCTGCCGCAACAAATGACGTGGGGATAAGGAATACAAGGGCTGCAAACAGATAATAGAATGCCGAGCTGATGCCGTATTCGGCCTCTGCCGGCAATCCGCGCAATGATACGACTGCAGTGACGTTCATAATCGCCAATGTTGCCACACCCATCTTTACACTTTTTGTTAATGTTGACATAGTTCTCTATTTTAAAGGTTACGAAATATGAGTGATAACACTGCCATGGCAATGTTGGTTTGCTGTATTACATAAATTAACGGGGGAGAACCCGACTGTGTCTGTCATTGCACTATAAATAAGCGCAGGGAGGAGGTCTTATGGCTTTCTCTTCCTGCTGTCGTTATAGATTTTTATGGCAAAGATAACCGCACTGCACAGGCCGGTGATTGCATTGGTGATGAACATTGACCATATTATGTTGGGGCGGTGCAGCAGCCCTTGCAGCATGAAGGCGAATGCACCTATTGCCATGAGCAGGAAAGCGGGGACAGAAATGCCGCTTGTGTTACGGGTGCGTATGGTGGTTATTGCCTGTGGCAGAAAACCGAGTATCAGGCCAATGCTTGCCACATAGCCGCAGATGGTATAAAAGAAAGTTTGCTCCATTGTTTTTTAGTTTCATAACAACGGAGCCGGAGTTTTAGTTTTGATGTAGTGGCGAACCGGTGTACTCGCCTAAAGTGATGCAATATGCCGTGTACAATAAAGGGCAGACCTCATGAGTCTGCCCTTATGATTGATGTCTTTTGCTGTTTACTCTTTTACAAACCTCATCATTGCCCAACGATTGTCCTCGGCATAGTCAAGGTAACACAAGCCGTGCTGCGCTGCCTCGGCCCGGAGCACTTCCATGTCCTCGGTGTAGAAACCGCTGATAAAGAGCAACGAGCCCGCGTGCATGGCCTTTACGTAGTTGCACATGTCGGCAAGCAGTATGTTGCGGTTGATGTTGGCAATGACAATGTCAAAACTGTCGGTGGGCTTGATGGCATCGGCTCCGCCAAGACGTACCTCAATGTCGGGTGTGTCGTTGAGCAGTATATTCTCCTTGGCGTTCTCAAAGGCGAACTCGTCTATGTCAATGGCAACAACCTCTGTGGCGCCGTGCTTGCGTGCAAGGATAGCTAACAGGGCAGTGCCGCAACCCATGTCGAGCACGCTCTTGCCTGTCATGTCCTGGGCGAGTATTGCACGCAGCATGTGACAGGTTGTCTGGTGATAGCCTGTGCCGAATGCCATCTTGGGGTCAATGAGAATGTCGTAGCGTGCGGCGGGTACATCCTTGTGGAAAGTGCTGTGTATTACGCAATCCTCGCCAAGCACAATGGGTTGGAAATAGTTCTTCTCCCACTCGGCATTCCAATCCTCGCCCTCAATGAATTCATCGGTATATGTGATTTCATACCCGTCGAACGGGAATGTTGCTACGACTGATGCAACGGTGTCGGCGTCGTAGAGGGCCTGTGGGGCATAGGCCGACATTCCATCCTCCTCGGGTAGGAAACTCTCGAAACCCACCTCGGCAAGCAGTGCGGCAAGTACGTCGGTGGCAACCTCCTCGTTTGGGGTCACGGTGAATTTGACTCTTGTATAATCGTTCATAATTATCGGTTTTAATGAATTTACGTGCTAATATAGTGCTTTCATTGGTTTTGTGCAAATGTGCTTGTTGCAATCTCGCGTTTCCGCAATGTGCGCTTGAATCGCAGATAGAACATTATGCCGGCGCAAGTGAGTCCAAAGGGGAACGACATCCACACACCTGGTAACCCCATGCCAAGGATAAAACCGAACAGATAGCCGGCTGGAAGTGACACTACAAAGTAGGCGATGAAGGCAAAGAACATCATAGGTTTCACGTCGGCAATGCCACGCAGTGCGTTGGCGTAGTTGCTTTGCATGCCGTCGCCGAACTGGTAAAGGACAAACGGAATCGCCAGTTGTGCCACTAGCATCACCACGGTGTCGTCGTCCGTGAATGGCATGCCAAGTCTGTTGCGTAGTGTGAATATAAGCACCGATGTAATTGCTGCCATGATGGTAATGAGGTGGAATCCTGCCGATGCAGAGCGCCTGATGTTGGCGGTATCGCCCGCACCGTTGTAGTTGCTCACCTTGACGGCCACGGCGGCGGCCATGCCGTAGTAGACCATGAAACCAAGCTGTCCCACAGTGCACATTATCTGGTGCGCGGCAAGTGCTTTGGCACCAAGCCATCCCACCATGATGGTGGCAAGGCTGAACGAGGCGGTCTCCATGCCCATCTGCGCGGCGATGGGCAATCCCAGACGGAATAGTTCCTTTAGCTTTGTCTTGTTTGTGGCTCCCAACAGGAAACCGCGTGCATAGACGCTATAACGCTTTGTCTTGAAGATTATTACGAGCATGATGGCAAGCATGGCCATGCGCGATGCTAGGGTTGAGATTCCCGCGGCAAGCAAGCCAAGTTCGGGCATCCCCCATTTGCCGAAGATGAGCACGTAGTTGCCCACGATGTTCAACACGTTGCCCGCGAGGAGCACCCACATGGATGTCTTGGTGTCGGTGATGCCGTCGGCGAACTGCTTGAAGGCATTGAACAGCAGTATGAACGGGATGGAGATCAATAGAGTGGTGTAGTATGGACGAATGATGTCCAATAGTTCAACGGGTTGTCCAAGGTTGCCGATGTTCAGGTAGAGCAAATACATTGCCGCCACAAGCAGCAGGCCTATGCAGCCGTTGGCAACAAGTGCGTTCTTGAGCATTCCGCCGGCATCGTGCAGGCGGCCACGGCCAAAGAGCTTGCCTATGACGGGTGTGAGGCCATATGAGAAGCCTGTGGCAAAGATGATGGCAAGGTTGAACATGTTGTTCACAAAGCTTGCTGCAGCAAGGTCATAGGTGCCATGTTGTCCTACCATGAAGGTGTCGACAAAGGATACGAAGATTATGCCCAACTGTCCAATGACAATGGGCACACCCAACCGAGTGAGGTCTTTGTAGTGTGTGGTAAAGTGCTTCATTTTGAAGGTGAAATGTGAAAACGGAAATGTGAAATGTGAAATCTCATACCTATTATTTCCCGTTTTAACCACGCTGCGCGTGCTTGAACCTGGCTACGTTCGTTGTAAAAACTCAAGTAAACTTGGCTTTAACTTGCTTGCACAAGTTTTCCGCTTTCACTTTTCACATTTTAGTTTGTTACATTATCGCCACAAGTTCCACTTCGAAAATCAATGTGGAGTATGCAGGGATGGGGCCGCTGTCGCGTGTGCCGTAGCCCAACTGGTAGGGGATATATACAATCCAGTGGTCGCCGACATGCATCTGTGTAAGCGCAATCTGCCAACCTACGATGAGGTCGCTGAGGCGGAATGCCTCGGGGTAGCCGCGCTCATAACTGCTGTCGAAAACCTTGCCGTTGATGAGGCTGCCTTTGTAGTGCACGGTGACAACACTGCCGCCACGTGGGCTGCGGTCGCCCTCGCCCTGTTTAAGAATCTTCACAAGTACACCTTGTGATATCTCGTAGAGTTCCTCCTCACCATCGCGCAGGGCCTGCATGAAAGCCTCGTTGCGCAGTTTGTATTCGTTGGTTTTTGGTTGTTTCTTTGCCATGTTTTTTATTATAAAGCCCAAAAGGGCGTAAAGGGCTAAAAGGCCTTTGTAGAATGTAATTTGTTTATTCCTCTTTAATCAGTTCTTCTATAGCAAGGCAGAGCTGGTCGGGGCATGATGTGGGTTTGCCGTTGCAGCTTATGCCCTTGAGGCGTGCAATGACGTCCTCATACTTCATTCCTGTTACCAATTTGCTTATTCCCTGCAGATTGCCGTTGCAGCCGCCGTAGAACTTTACGTTTGTTATCACACCATTCTCGCCCGATACTTCAATGTATCGCGCACAGGTTCCGTGGGTTGTGTAGGTTATTGTTTTCATGGTTCTATTATTTAATAAGGCCCATAAGGGCATAAAGGGCTAAAAGGTTGTTTTGGGCGGGCATAGTCCCGCCCAAAACAATTACTTGATAAAAATCTTCTTGCCGTCGATGATGTAGATTCCCTTTGTTGGATTCTCTACCTTGCGGCCCTGCAAATCGTAGATGCCTTTCACCTTTCCGCTCTCACCTTTCACCTCATCAAACACCTCTTCAATGCCTGTAGCATTGTTGGTGTATGTGAGTGTGAACTCAATGTTCTTGCTGACGCTTGCGAGTTCCTCGTACACGGCGCTGCTCTCCTTGAGTGTGTAGCCCTCAAAGATTGGGGTGAGCATGGTGAACTGGTCACCGCCCTTCACGTAGCGTGTGCCGGCAGCAAGCTCGTTGCCATTCTCATCCACGCACTTGTATGCCACTGCAAAGTAGGGGTGTGGGTTGTAGGTGTAGATGATGAATGGGTGGCCGTCGTCCCAACCGGTGAAGGTGTTGTTGGCGTTTCCGTTCCAGTAGTAGTTGTTGCTTGTGCCTTTCACGCTCCATGTCTCGCCGTCGCTGTTGAGGGTGAACTTGAAACGCTCGGGGGTGCTGCCGCCGGTTACCAGCGAGCCGCGCAACAGCTGTGGGATGTACACGCCATAGTTGTTTACAACGGTGAAGGTGTTGCCTTCGCCTTCGAGGTTCCAGATGAAGCCGGGGTTGGCATCGCTGATGCCGTTGGTGGTGGTAATGCCGTCACCAACCTTGGTTACGCTAAGGAAACCGCTGCGGGCTGCCTCGTTCTTGGCGTTGTAGATGAGGTACGATGTGCCGCCCTTCAACTCGGTAACAGCCTTGCAAATGCCTGCTGCGCCCATAATTCCATCTGTTGTATACACCGCTTCAATCACGGTGTCCTGGGTTGGGGTGAAGCTCTCCCCGCCGTCCCAGTTGAGGCTCTCGAACTCGAAGAACTCCACCTGTGGCGCAGCAACAGCGTGAACCTCTCCAATGGCGCATGGAGTGACAACTTCCTTTATGAGGTAGCCCTCGGGTGTCACGCAACGGTATGTCACGCTGTTCGATACTCGTTTGTATGTAACAGTAACACTCTGGTTGTCGTTTATGTTCTCAAATACCGGTGCGCTTTCGGCATCGTTGTACTTGATGATCTCGTAGTTTACAAATGCGGGTGCAGTGGCTGTCACTGTGCTGCCTGCAGTCACAGACTGCACGACATTCCCAATGCTGTTGCCATTCTCGTCAACGCATACATAGGCAATGATACATGCCTTCTCATAGATCCAGCCTGTTCCCTGTGGATAGATGCCGCCCTTGTTCAAGGTATTGGGGTTGGTGGTGACAAGTTCAGATATAGGACGCAAGGCCTCCTCGCCTGCCATGATGCTGAAGTCGCCACTCCTTGTGTTGTAGACATTGGTGAGTGTTACACCACTCTCGCCCAGTGCTATTGGGGCTGTGGTGCTGCTTATGTAACGGCCTGTCACGGCGTTCTTCAGTTTGAAGGTCTGTCCGGCAGCGGTTGTAGCGCAGTCGGTGAGTACCCATGCATCTGCGCCATACTGTAACTGTGCTGCGGTTACATTCTCGTTGTTGTTGTCATACATTGTCCAGCCATTGAAACGCTTGGTGTTGTTGACAATGCGGTAGACTATGCCCTCAACGGGGTAGTCGAAGTCGATGCTTGGTTCCTCGGCAACCAATGGGCGGAACTCCCAGATACCGCCGTTGCCGTCGGCAGGGTCTTGCCACAGGTTGATAGAGTAGTTCTGACCGCCACCGGCATAGTTGAGGCACATGTTACCGTTGGATACCTTCTGGCTGCGGATGCTGTAGTTGTAGTTGCCGTTACTGTTCTTTGAGTAGGCCTTGTCGCCAAGGATGAAGTCGTAGTGGCGGTTGCTCTCGTCATAGTCCCAGCGGCCGGTGTTGTTCTCGGCTGTGGGTGTGCTCTTTACCGAACCGTTTGGCTTTGCCTTGTTAACCAAAGCCCAGCGCTGTGGGTTGGCGGGGTCCTGCATGAACGCCCATAGCTGGTACTCATATCCCGCATTGCTCTCGTCCTCAATGACCTCGCTGTTCCACAGGCGGTTAGCAGGCGCTGTGCCGGTCTTGTCGGCAATGTTCATGCCCTCGCGCAACAGCTGTATGCAACGGCCTGCGCGTGTGTTGTCGGTGGCTGTTGTCACAATGCGGTACCATGTTTTCTCCTCGTCGGTTGATGCCTTTGGCATGACCTTGCTGTCATCGCCGTCCTTGCCATCGAGGATATAGTGGCGGCCATAGTCATAGTTGTTGTAGTTGAGCAAGAGAGTATCCTTTGTGATGCGCTCCTGGAAGTCGCTGAAGTTCTTCTTTGATGCGGGTGTCCAGCCTGTCTCGGCAATAGCGGTGAGGCGTGGTAGGGCAAGGTATTCGAGCAGGTCGTTGTCCTGTACGTGCTCGGTCCAGAATGTACCCTGTACACCAACGTAGTACTTGTGCAGGTTTGATGGCACGCTTGATGGTATCGGCGCATAGTCATATACCGCTTTCACGTTGTCTGTTCCATAACCAGCTACTGGTGGCTCGTCGGCATCGGTGCTCTGGCGGCGGTTGATGTAGTAGGGTACCTGTGTGGTGATGATTGACTTCATGCCATTCTGTGCCGCTTTCAAAGCACATGGCTGTGCGTTG
>JAZRGF010000186.1:0-1237 GCA_045644005.1 Bacteroidaceae bacterium
ATCAAGAACTCCTCGAACCATATCACACTGCAAGGGCATTGCGAGGAAGGCAAATCAATTTGCCGATATGGTGAGAGGAGAATTGAAAAGGGTGAGGCTGCTGTGGATAAAAGCAATACCCACAAACAAGAGGCAGCCGAAATCGGAGCGGACGCTCGCGAGAACGCTTAATGGCGCGTAGAATATACCAGAGCAGGAACAGCACTATTTGGGACAACAAAGAGTAATTGATACTGAAGTAACACGCTCACGCGAGTATGTGCAAAAGAGGAGATACGAAGTAGCTCATCGAAGTGTATGCAGTCTATCCAATGGCAAGAAAGAGTCCTTTTCTGGGAAATTCAAACAATCCTTTATCCAATGAAATATAGTTGCAAGTGAAACGAGCACCTTGTAATGGGGGAGAAAATCCTTTGTATAAACAGACCGCTTGGAGTTAATTCTTTTTAGCATTGTAGGATTCGACAGTCTTGACTTGGATGATGATTGCTGTATCCCCCTGAGTGAGGGACTTGCTTTCTGTTGTGATAGTGCGGGTTACATTACATGAGGTAAGTCCCAATGCCATCGCAATAGATGTAGCAATAGCCAATGCGAGGTATTTGATTGCCTTGACAAGGCGTTGTTTTTGAGTTTCTGTTAGTGGTTTCATGTTTCTGTGGTTTTGTGCCCTTGGGCAGGTTATGTCACTTTGTGAGGTTGTGTGCGCTTGGCGCAGGTGGTGTTGCCTGCGGCGAGGTATGTGCCTCGCCAGCAGAGAACATCATACATTATTACTTGCCTTCGATTTCATCACGCATGAGGTTCCAGACATATTGGTACAGGGTCTTGTACTTGGTTTGCATGCGGAAGCCGACTTGATCCATTGCGATGTGGTTGGGATCCATCAAACGGTCGCGAGTGGCTGCGCATATTTGGGTGAACAGGTCACGCCATGCTCGTTCTGATGCAGAAACTGGAGTGGTGCGGTCGCCATGTACGGAGGTGTACTTGCGGTCGGAACGCTTGCGGTAATTGTAACAAGTACGATACTTTTTAGAAATTTTGCCTGATAAGTGATGGATTGGGTCTTCGTAAACAACTTGTGCCATATGTGTTCGGCAATCGAGCCGAACAGACCGCCCAGAAGGGCTGTTAGACCGCTACGCTGTTAGATCGTTTCACTGTCGGAACGCTCGCATTGCTCGCTGTCAGATTTCTTGGTCTGTCGGTACTCGTATTTCCTCTATGCCGTGAG
>JAZRGF010000187.1:0-3625 GCA_045644005.1 Bacteroidaceae bacterium
GCACGCTTTCCGAAAGCCCAAAAGCACCGGCATTATATATCTCAATCATTTGTTTCTCAGTAATGTCTCCCAAGCCATTGAGGTAGTAGTGCCCGGCCTTGTGGGTTACGGTTTCGCCCCAAGGCGCAACCTTTGTTTTATAGGCACCGCTATCGTTATACTCTGCCCCGGTAGAAACGAACAATGCCCTCAAAGCAAGTTCTTTGCCTTTTTCAACGGCTGCGGCCTCGGCCTGCATGGCACGCTGTTTCTCTGCCTCGAAAGCACTGTTCAGCAACCCCTCTTGCCCCATGGCTCTGGTTCGCTCGGCAGTAATGGATGCGGTATTATTGTTTATTTGTGCAACAATGTCGGCGCTCAGTTTTTCGGCAGTTACAGCCCCATCATGTATTTGCGCTGTGGTGACATCGTCAAGTGAGCGCCAACCGCTCCACACCCCGGCGTTGTTCCTTGTGCGCACAGCGACATCGGTTGCACTCTCTTTGTCATCGGCACAAAGCAGGTACAGCTGTTGAGCAACGCAATCTCCGCTCTCAATAACCGCCAGACGGGCGCTAAAGGCTCCTGTATTTTCAAAAGGCAGGCCATCGGCTACATTCTCCCTGTTACCATGGATGTTATATACACCCGGGGCTGTGTAGTTGTTGATGTGGCTGCCGGCATTCCACGCAATGGGGTTGCGTTGAAAGTATTTGATGACTGTGGGCAGTTCGCTGTAGGCAAAGGCTGTTGTATCGCTTTTCTTGAACTCCAACTGATAATTTAAGTGTTCACCACTGAGCGAGAAGTGTTTCAAGCTCAGGTTGTTGACAAAAGCAATCTCCTGTTCACCATCGAAGACTTTGTAGGTTGAAATGAGATAGCCTTCATTTACAACAAGTAACTCTTCGTTTGAGAGTATCTTGCCGGTGTAGGCTCTAAAATTGGTTCCGCTGTAGGGTGTTGTATTCTCCACCAATGCACCGACATGCATTGCAATGCCATCGTTCACAGCAAAGGATGCTGAAAACTGCAGTTTTTCGGCCATAGAGTCTATTTGTGCTCCAACCTCGGCTGTAAGCTGCTGCTTTCCCACAGAGCCGGCTGCAAGTGACACCTTTCCGTCGGCATCCACAGCAAGGCCATCACCAACAATAACAGCTCCTGCCGACGTTGTCGATGCAGTGGGAATTTCAACAGTTGCAGTGCCCTCGCCTGCAAGTGTCCAATAGCTCCAGCTGTGGGTGCCACCGGCATTGTAACGGGTGCGGTTGTAGACAAGGACATTGCCTGTAGCACGGTCTACACGGGTAACTGTCTGCACTACGGTACGGGCATTCTCAAGCATGCCGTCATGGGCATGATCCTTTACCACAAATGTCACCGTATCATCATTGGCCAGGCGGAACGGGAGGTTATGCGAACCATCGTCGTCAGTGACACGCAAGGCGTAGACACCGTTCCACAGGAGCTCGTCGACATTAGTGAGCAGCTGCCAAGGGGCGGTCTCGCTGTCAGTCTGTTTACGATACTCGATTTTCATTTTCTTTGTTTCCATATTGTTTTGTATTAGCAATTAGTTCTCAAAAAGCAGGTGCCGCCGAAAAATCTTTACTACAAACAAGAAGAACAACATAGAGTTTTAGTTATTCCATGTACGGGCAAAAACTGCGTCACCGGCAATGTTTACGCTGCAAAAATACATACGGCAGCAAGGGAGAAGGTTGCTCTTTTACCACATTCTACCTTGTCACTCACAAAATTTATGTCACAGCACAACATACGGGACATGGGCATATAATTTTTAGTAACAATATAGCAGTTGACCCAACGTTTAAATGTCATGCTGAGCGAAGTCGAAGCATCTATTTTAAACGCGGCTTGAGATCCTTCACATCCTGTTATTGACTTTAGCCCCTTCGGGCGTCGACCGTTGGTTCGCTGCGCTCATCGAAAGCTGCGATTAAGCGAGAGCAAAGAAAGTTTACTTGCTTTGCCGAGCGGTAGTAGCTTCGTAAAACAAAACCTCTTTAATTATTACATTAAGGAATGGTCAGGATGACAAGTTCGCGAAGAAAAATGAGTTGCGGGTCAACATCTATATTATTGCCTAATTTTTATTAAAGAAAAAATGCTTTATTCTTGCAAAGGGGGCATTGGTTGTATTACCTTTGCCTGCATACACCAAATAGCAAGATACGCGATATGAAAGAGAACAGTTCCATCATTGAACTTTTTTTTCACCTTATAAGGTGTGGTATTGGTAGAGAAGGAGAGTTGCCACACACTCCAAGCCATGACGAGTGGAAGGAGTTGTTTGAAATAGCCAAGAAACAGACACTTGCCGGCATTGCCTTTGCGGCTGTAGAGAGATTGCCACAGCAGCAACGCCCGCCAAAGGAGATAATACTGCAGCTGTATACCCTGTGCGACCGCATCAAGAGAGAGAACAGCGAACTGGACAAGAAGGCTGATGCCGTATCGCAAAAGTTCAGGAGTGAAGGGTTCAACAACTGCATTCTCAAAGGACAGGGCATTGCACAGTTGTACCCCAACCCGTCATTGCGTACACCGGGCGACATTGACATATGGCTTGGCGGTGGCGATAAGAAAATAATAGAATACGTGAGGAAGCACATCCCTGACAGCCTCCCTACATATCACCACATAGACTTCCCCATCCTCCCGGGTCTTGAAATAGAGGTCCACTACCGCCCCAGTTGGCTATATAATCCTTTTGCCAACAAAAGGTTGCAGAGGTTCTTTGAGGAGAACGCAGCTACGCAGTTCGGCAACAACATCACAACAACAGGAGGCTGCAGTTTCCCTGTACCAACAGTGGCATTCAACCGTGTGTATATTCTGTTGCACATATAC
This sequence comes from Bacteroidaceae bacterium, assembly GCA_045644005.1. Taxonomy (GTDB): domain Bacteria; phylum Bacteroidota; class Bacteroidia; order Bacteroidales; family Bacteroidaceae; genus HGM04593. Next base: position 2,857 of record JAZRGF010000187.1, read on the forward strand.
CGTCACTTGTTCCAGGAAGGCATTGGACTACGCCAACTGCTCGACTACTACTTCGTACTCAACCATGGCTTTTCGCAGGAGGAGGGCAAGGAGTGCGCAAAAACACTCAAAGAGCTTGGGCTGGAGAAATTCGCTGCAGCAACCACATATATACTGCAGGAGAAGTTCGGCCTTGAACGCGAAAAACAGATTATAGCCCCCGACAACAGACGTGGCGAATTCCTGCTTAACGAAGTTATGACAGCCGGAAATTTTGGAAAATATGACACTCGCTACAGCATGGTTTCAAAGGAAAACGAATTTGCACACTTCCTAAACAGCATGAAGCGCATAGCAAGGCTCATCTTCCAATACCCTAACGAAACACTCTGGAGCCCATACTTCAAGATTTGGCACTACTTTTGGCGCAAGAGACACTGAATGCGTTACTCCCCCACCAAAACAAAGGGCATAAAAGGCGAAAAGGGCATAAAGGCATTTTGCCAGGACAGGCAATGCTTGCCCTCTTAATCAAGTGGGAGTATCTATAAGGAAAAGGATAATTATGAGATATCTCCCGTTCGGTCGATATGACATTCGGGAATGGGGCGGAAAGCTATGGCTCACCTGCAAACTATAGGGGGGGCAAAAACTCGCTTTCGCTCGCCGTCAAATTCTACAGCAGTCCTCAACCTTAATTGTTCACTTGTATTTTTCTTCAACTCTTTCTTTCTGTACTTTTTTGAAAAAGTACCAAAAACAGGGCAGTCGTGTACGGCATTCGGTGCTT
>JAZRGF010000188.1:0-1101 GCA_045644005.1 Bacteroidaceae bacterium
CTTGCGGAAAGGCAAACCTGTAGAGTTCCCCAATGTATTCGTCATCAAATGCTGGGAGGATAAGCATTCGCATCACATCGGAAAGGAAAAGCGCAACAAAAGCCATGATGAAAACGGCAACAATTGCAATAAGAACGCGTGAGAGGAACTTCTCGAGATTGGTAGCCGGCAACATTAAATAATTCATCGCCTTCCCCTTGGTTTTCATTACAAGGCTAATCTCCGAAACAGCACAACATAAAGCCAAAGCCAAAACAATATAGAAGAATGCGGTCACAGTATCAGTAAAGTTGCGATAAATATCAACTCCTTCTATCATTTTTGAAAACTGCAAATAGTCGGCGGCTTGAGCCAACTGAAAGCCCGAGAGAGCCACAAACATAATGAAGAACGCGCTGATATAGCGCCAGCGATGCTCCACCAAGTCACACTTCAACACGGCACCGAAGCGTGAGAAACTGAATTTATTATTGATTGTATTCATTGTTGTTCAATTAAAATTTGATCACGAGTTTTATTTATGTCAACAGATTTTACGGATTAAACAGATTTTCATACATCGCTTACGCTCGTATGTCCTCCGGATGGCAGCACAAGCAACGCGAGTGCTAAAACAGTGAAATCAGTCTCATCTGTTGAAAAAATAAATAATCTGCCGTTGAATGATATTACCCATTAAACACTTGAATAAACTTGTCTCTCTCAGCCAATACACCATTGAAGAGCAACTCGAGGTTCAGGCGACTCTCCTCATCGAACTCATTAGGTAGGATGACACTGTTGCCCGCTACCGAGGGCTGCACGAAGAGTGCTCCGTCGGTAGGCTCCGAGATGGGCTGCTCGGTAAAGAGGAGGCGACGGCAAATCTCGTCGCTCGACGCATTGAGCAGCACGTTTGACCGGTCGATGATGACGATATGGTCGAGCAGACTATCAATGTCGCGCACCTGATGGGTGGAAATGATGATGGTCTTGTCGTCCGTCATGTTGCTGGCGATGAGTCGGCGAAACTCGCTCTTCGAGGGGATGTCGAGTCCGTTCGTCGGCTCGTCCATCACGAGGAGCGAAGTGTTGGTGGCCAGGGCATAGCACATGAACGCC
>JAZRGF010000189.1:0-2878 GCA_045644005.1 Bacteroidaceae bacterium
GAATACGTTGGAGGGATTTCAATTTCGGCATTGACTTTGCCGCGAACCTTGGAGCACAGAAGCGCTTGCCGAACCCCTACTCTACATTCACATACGGCAAGATGCCGGACATATACAGCAACCTGTCGAATGAACTCAACAACCGCTGGAAACAGCCTGGCGACGAGGCACACACAAACATACCGGCGCTCTATACATCGGTACGTGACCTCTATAACCTGAACCTGCCCAATGGACTCTATGACAACATATACTCAATGTGGGCACAGTCGGACGCAAGAGTTGTGGATGCATCGTTCCTGCGCTGTACACAGATTTCGCTCTCGTACAACGTGCCACGCAAGGCATGCCAGAAACTGGGCCTCTCGCGCATCTCGGTGAGCGCCAACGTGAACAACCTGTTTGTAATAGCAAGCAAGGAGTGGAGAGGTTATGACCCGGAACTTGGCAACAGCATACAGCCAAGAGTTTACTCAATAGGACTTGGTATAGGACTTTAAGATTTTGGATTTATGAAAAAGCTACTTAATATATTTGCCATGAGTGTTGCCCTTGTTTCGGCAACATCGTGCGGAGATTTCCTTGAACCCAACTCAACAAGCGAATTCGTCCCCAAGGATGCAGTGTCACTCAATGAGCTGTTGCTTGGCGAGGCCTATCAGCGCAATGACATGACAGGTTTCAACATTTTCCTGAACCTGCTCGACGATGACATTGAGGCAGCGCCCTACCAGACACCGACCGATGGTTTCGAAGCCGAGAAATACCTGGCAGCATTTACCTGGCAGCCCGACATGTTCGAAATGATGGAAGAGGCTGCAGCGGGACATACAAACATATACCAATCGTACTACGAGGTAATCTTGGGTGCCAATGCAGTAATCGACTACATACCAAATGTCGTGGACACCGAGGATAACATCAACAAGGTGAAGGCACAGGCATATGCACTACGCGGTTTCTACTACTTCAACCTTGTAAACATTTTCGGCAAGCCATACAACAGCGACTCCACAGCGCTTGGTGTTCCTTTGAAGCTGCAGAGCGGCATTGAGCCCAGCGACGACTACCTGAAGAGAAAGACGGTTGGCGAGGTTTACGCACAGATTCTGAGCGACCTGCACACAGCCGAGACTACATATCTCGAACTGCCCGAGAGCGAGCAGTGGAGCGACAACTACCGCACAAGCCTGCCAATGGTGCAACTGATGCTCTCGCGCACATATCTTTATATGGAGCGTTGGGAAGAGGCCGCACGTTATGCAAAGATGGTAATGGACGACAAGCGTTTCAAACTTGTCGACCTCAACGATGTTCCGCTTGAGGAGGCCAACACAGACGGCCAATATGTGAGGACATACCTGAACATGCCTACATACAAGTGCAGCGAGACCATTTGGCCATATGGTAATGTAACCGACATGTTCAAGTGGGCATACGACTATGCAAACACCACAAGTTCAATCTCGGGACAGAAGATGCACGCATATTTCCAGGCATCACAGAGCCTGCTCGACAGCTATCTCGACTGGGATTTGCGCCTTATGCACTACATTGTTCAGGCACCCGACGGACAGGGCGGTGAGATGCCTATGGCGTTCGGCAAGGTAAACATCGGCACAACCTATTACCTGCCGCTCACAGCAACAGGCACATTCGGCCGTTGTCTGCGCCTCTCCGAGGCATACCTGAACTATGCCGAGGCAAAGGCAATGCTTGGCGGCAGCGGTGACGAGGAGGCGACTGCAGCACTCAATACCCTGCTCGAGAAGCGTTTCGACCCCGAGGATTTTGAAGAGGTAGAGTTCAGCAGCAACGCCGAACTGGTACAGTTCGTACGCGACGAGCGTCGCCGCGAACTCTGCTACGAGGGACACCGTTGGTTCGACCTTCGCCGTTGGGGCATGCCGGTCATCACACACACATGGTACGATAACGAATCGCAGAGCAGCGACTACACATTACAGGAGGGCGACCTGCTCTACACCATCCCCATCCCCGATGAGGCGCTGCAGAGCAACAACAGCCTTGAGCAGAACGAACTGCCCGGCAAACGACTACCACAGTAACAGACACGCATACACAGCACTGAAACATTATGAAAAAGCATCTATTTACAGCCGCAATAATATTGGCAAGCCTTGCATCGCTGTGCGCTTGCCACGAGGAAGATGTAATTACCCCATCGGGTAACTACTCGCCCATACGTGGAGGCTTCCCGCAGGGTGACAGCAAATACGACTCGCTCATATATGACATCAAGCAGAAGTATGGTGTCTATCTCCTTTACAAGGACATTACCGAGGAGGACCTGAACCGCGACTGGGTATCGGTGGGTACAGGTGACATCTACGTAGGTGGCTACGAGGATGAGAGGAACGACAGGGCATGGAACCTGCCCGATGAGCACTTGCCCTTCTATGTCGATTACTTCTATAACTACATATTCCCGAACATCAGCACGGATTTTGCCAAATCGGCATTCCCAGTAAAGATCTATATGATACATAACCTGCGCACAGAGCCACGCGACTTTGGCGAGGATAGCGGAGACAATGGCGGCGGAACTACCGTGGATCCATACAAGACCATCAAGCTTGGAAACTTCGACAACTGGGCCATCAGTTTCAAGGATGAGATAATCAACGGAAACGATACCGAGTATGCCTTGAAGCAACTGCGTTGCGTCTTTATGATTGAGGCTCTCAAGAACGCCATGGACAAGGGAGAAATAACATCGCCCGACGAGTTCTGGACCGGTTTCGATTTCAGCAGTCGCAAGGATGCGAATGGCAAAGAGCTTAATATCATGGACCACAAAGACCCGTCAAAGGAGAACTACAAGTATAAGCTCGGTTTCATTGACGACCTGAACGAC
>JAZRGF010000190.1:0-2571 GCA_045644005.1 Bacteroidaceae bacterium
GAGGGCTTGTCCGTAACTCTCATTCTGATATATTTCAAAATGTTGTTGTAGCAGAATCTTTATTTGAGAAGTGATGAAAATAGAAGAAGCCATATTGTATTGCCTTGCAAGTCAGAACCGTGGGATGCGGACGGAGCAGATTGCCGAGATGATAAACAGCAAGCGACTGCATATCCGTAAAGACGGACAAGCTGTAACATCAAATCAGGTTTATGCCGTGATTTGCCGATACCCAGAGATGTTTGTCAAGGCGGAGGGAATGATAAGATTGATGATATAAAAAGAATAAATCATGCTAGCATACACATATATTGAAAAAGGAAAGTTCGCTTTGGTGGAGAAGCCGAAGCCAGTGTTGATGGAACCGACAGATGCCATCGTCCGTGTGACGATGAGCAGCATCTGTTCCAGCGATATTCATATAAAACATGGAAGCGTGCCTCGTGCGGTGCCGGGAATAACCGTCGGCCATGAGATGGTAGGCGTGGTGGAAGAAGTAGGAGCGGAGGTGACTAATGTAAAACCAGGCGAGCGCGTGACTGTCAATGTCGAGACTTACTGCGGTGAGTGCTTCTTCTGCAAGAACGGTTATGTGAACAACTGCACCAATCCTGATGGCGGCTGGGCTTTAGGATGCCGCATCGATGGCGGACAGACGGAATATGTGCGCGTGCCATTGGCTAATCAAGGTCTGAACCGAATCCCTGATAGTGTGACGGACGAACAGGCTTTGTTTGTCGGAGATGTCTTGGCGACAGGATTCTGGGCTGCACGTATTTCTGAGATAACTAAAGACGACACTGTCTTGATAATAGGAGCCGGACCGACAGGAATCTGCACCTTGTTATGCGTGATGCTGAAACATCATAAAAGCATCATCGTTTGTGAGAAATCGGAAGAGAGAAGACGATTCGTTCAGGAACATTATCCTGAAGTTTTATTGACGACTCCAGAAGAATGCAAGGATTTCGTCTTGAATAACAGCGACCATAATGGTGCTGACCGAGTTCTCGAAGTGGCAGGTGCTGATGACACTTTCCGTCTCGCGTGGGAATGCGCTCGTCCTAATGCTATTGTAACGGTCGTCGCTCTTTACGACCATCCTCAAATTCTTCCTTTGCCGGAAATGTATGGCAAGAACCTCACTTTCAAGACTGGCGGCGTCGACGGCTGCGACTGCGAAGAAGTCCTCAAATTGATAGAAGAAGGCAAGATTGACACCACGCCGCTCATTACACATCGTTTTAAATTAAATGAGATAGAGGAGGCGTATCGTGTTTTTGAAAATAAATTAGATGGCGTTATTAAGGTGGCGGTGATATAAAAATATACGAGTATGAAGGAATAAAAAGGCAGTGAATAATGATGCCAAACATCAATAACACAAATTTATGTGACAATGAGCAGATTGGATTATTTTGAGATAGGCAGGGAACTCTACAAAGGTAAGAGGTACAAGGAGGCAGCGGAGCATTTTCTGCTGAGCATCGTCAAAGAACGCTCTGACGTGTCGCTGGCATGGCTTGCGGACTGCTACGAGTATGGGCTAGGCGTGGAGAAAAACCTGCTCATGGCAAAAGACTTGTACCAGGTCTCCTATAACAATATCGGTTATTCTAAAAGAAACACTAAGTTTTGCGCATGGGTACAAGAGCGTCTGGAGCAACTGAAGGATGTTGTCGATTGCAACAGCATGAGCCGTTTCATTGACGATATTGGTAATGTGAAAGTTATGAAGAGTCTCAATGGCCCGGGGAGACCGCAGTTGAGATATAACATAAACGAGACCATCGTGTCTGGTGACCTGAAAGACACATTTGCCGAATTGTTCTACTTTGCCAAAGATAACATTCCGCGTGTCAACAAAGAGTGGACATGCGACGGCAAGAACAGGTTCCACGACGGCTATACACTCGACACTCACCATTTCAGGCTGCTGGTGACAAGAGGCGGCAGCGACAGTTACACCACACGTCTCGACGGCCGTGACTGCTACGTCACATTCCCGAAGAATGCCAATCTCAATTACATCTATGTTCAAGAGACAATTCTCAAGAAGGTGAAGGAGGTGATTTTCAAGAGAGCGCAGGTAGTCATACCGCAGGTGCTGCAAAGAGTGTCGGAGCGTATCAATGTTCAATATAGAAATTGCATCGTTGTGAAGGCACTCAGAGGATTTTGGGCTTTATACGATTTTGACACCCACGATGTCACATTCTGCGCCGGCTGTGTGCAGCTGCCCGAGAAGAGTCTCGAGGCGCTCTGCATCCATGAGCTAACCCACAGCTTTGTCCGAGGCCACGACAGGAACTTCCATGACAAGATGCTCGAGCTCGGCGGCCAGGAGATGTGCGACCTTGACAACAATCTTTGGAAAGAAAAGCGTTGGTTGTATTTGGATATGTAGCCGACAATGTCGCTATGAGACATACTGCTGCAGAGCTATAGACGGGTTCAATAAAACCGAGTGTTAAGGGGAAAAGAAATAATAAAAATCCTGTGGCTTTATTCAAAATGGTATGTAGGGATATCAGCTTTTTGTTGCAAATCAAAACCCAAACTAAATTGCCT
>JAZRGF010000191.1:0-23092 GCA_045644005.1 Bacteroidaceae bacterium
CAATGACTCAATTTATAATGTAGTCGTTGATAAACTTGGTATGTACAAGAGTGAGGGATTTATGACAGAAGAGGACATTGATTATCAAACAAAAGCTCTAGTTCAAAAGTATCTTCCCATTTTTACTAAATTAAGTCATGCTAAGTTTAGGACTTCTACATGGCGAGAGTCAGACCACAAAGATATGCTTAATCGTATCGCTCATTTACGCACCTTAAAGGTCGATTATGGAGAGACTTGTGCAGTTGCGGGTTCGTATGAGACAGACCTTCGCAGGATTGAACAAATAATTAGTAATTACAAAGAGGCAAAAAAAGTAGCCTCGTACTCTACATTTTATTCTGTAAGCGATGCCAACACCAAAATACAAAATGCAGAAAAATTTAGGACAATGGATCCGTTGTCAAATTGTACAGATTTGACAAACAAACTTGCTGCAGTTAAGTCAAATATCGGTAATTCGCATTACTATCAAGTTGAATCTAAGGTCAATGAAATGGCTAATTATCGCAATATGACTGAAGAATCATTCAACTCATTGATGTCAGCGGCAAATAGTAAGATTCAAGAGTACGATGGTAACCGCTCAAAATATGGTTATAATGCTAAAACAACGGAATCACTCAAACAAAAGGCTGCTGAATATTACAGAAATGCTAAGGAATTCTTTACTCGTAAGGAGATTAATATCTCTACAAATTATCAATGGACGAATATGACATCGCCAAGTACTTCTTACCGAGCATATCAATCGTCAAGTAACTATAATAGGCATAATGGCGATGCAACTATGTCATTTACGATAAAGGGATATGATACTTTTACATTTTACATTCGCAGTAATGGAGAACCAAATTATGACTATGTAATCGTTGGATTAGACAAAATGCCTACAACAGGTGATAACTATAAAGATACAAAGGGTAACGCGCAGACCGGAACCTCATTGTATAATTATAGTCCACTAACTCTTAATAATTTGACAAAATCTAGAACTTATACAATTTATGTTGTATATCATAAAGACGGTTCCGATAATAAAGGAACTGACAGAGGTTATGTATTGATTCCGTACGCAAATAACTAAAATAATGAAAATTAAAGGACTTATATTAATATTAGTTTCCCTGGTCATAAGTACTAATATTATGGCACAGGATAAACAGAAAACATTATTCAAAGGAAAACCCCAAAAGGATAAAATTGAAAATGTTGATAGTATTAAACTTGTAGCTGATTCTCTTCATCGAGAATTACTGCGTAGGGATAGTGTGGCACAAATAAACACTAGACTAATAGACTCTATTAGAGATAATGCTAAAAGGGATTCACTAAGGCTGACAGTTGCGGCAAACCGCCAGCGAGATTCTCTTCTTAATGTAATTCGCGATAAGGATAGAGAAATCACTACATTAAAAGCAAACACAGGCTTTGTAGACACCTGAATGGTTAGGTTGGCAAACCGTTGGTTGTATGAGCGATTTGATAAAGCAGATGTGGATGAGGCAATTATGTACTTTGACAGAATATATTCTTCAAAACTTAAAGAAGAAATGTCTATTGTGCAAGAACTACTACGCAACTACGAGCGCTCGTACAGAGAGTTTCAGACTATAATTAAAGAGGCACAATCTGATATTGATCGCGAAAGTCCATTTGCCTGTGACCAATACAGAGACAAGTATAAGCGTAAAATTGAAAATATGATGTACTATTGGAAGTACTACAAGGAAGAATGGAATATTAGGTATTTAAATGAACAAATAGACAAAGCTGTTCAAATCATTAACAATCATAAGGATGGCAAGTTCGCAGATTTCTCATCGTTGATTGATCCTAATTTCTAAGACAAAATAGAGGATGACTCAAAAGTCATTTTGCAAAGAGAACAACCCTTGTCAGAATATGTTCTGACAAGGGTTGTTAGTTCTAAAAGTGGGCTTTGGAATCACCCTATTAAAAATAAGCGTGCTGGATAGTTGACGCTGTACTAAGAAACGTTGACGCATCTGTGGCGCACAATCAATAAGCTCCAATTCTCCTTGGACAGAGCATATTAGAGAGATTTTGTTCCATTACTATAGATAATATTAATTCAAAGATTTATTATAAAACAATAAAAAACAAACCTATTTGCAAGCAATACGATGTGCAAAATCCAATAACCGTCAATTCTATTAGCAATAATATAGATGTTGACCTGAAATGTTGTTTGTCGAGCAAACTCTCAACAGCACGTCCGGGGCAGTCAAAGAATCTATGCTGCAGCAAACGGGATGTCTCCGCTACGGTCGACATGACATCTTCACGTTTTTTCGGAATGTGGGTCAACTGCTATATTATTACCATTCAATTAATTGAATTCCTGAAAATCAAACCGCGCGGGTGGTCATTGTTGGCTACTCGCGCGGTTTGGATTTTAAATCCCCCTCAGTGTCTGCTGCAGGAGTGCACCGATTTCGTCGTCGCCGCTCTCGCGTTCCTTGTTCAGTTTTACAAGGAAGTCGGCAAGAATATACTAACGTCAGTAATCAGCGATACTTTGGGTCACGACTGTGAAATAATAACACAAATATACCTTATATCGCTATATGCAGCAGTAGTTGACCGTGCAAATTTTCAAATGATTTGTAAAAATAAAGAGTTTGTTTAGGAAAAAGAAGAATATGTATTTTTATTGATTTATTACTAAAATTAGTGTTTTTTTTATTTATTTTGCCAAAATATAAATCTTCATTGCATAATGGATTAGGACTCTTAAGTCAGAGTTGTTTGAAAGTCATAAAAAAAGAGTTGTGAATTATAGATAACATATAACAATTAATGGGAGGATTACAACTTAGTTTAGTGATATTCCGCTTGGAAATAATTGTGAAATGTCTGCAAATGTGGATATTGCCAGAGGGGACGGTAACCGTCGATTTCTACGTGTCCAAACTTGGAAAAAGTGTAGTTGATCATAGATGTTATTATGGAGTTGACTGTATCTTTGACTAAAATAGAATCGCTTATTTCTTCTCATTTATCGGGGAAGAAAACAACTCTGTTGGACAAGTATTCTAAACTGTCCAATAGAGTTAATGATTCCAAATTTTATTTGGCCGTTGTTGGTGAATTTAGTTCTGGTAAAAGTACTTTTATAAATGCTCTACTGCGAAAACGCCTTTTAAAAGAGTCTGTAATGCCAACAACTGCAGCTGCAACCTTCATTGAAAAAAAAGGCGATGTGCTAAAAATAGAAGTGGTTTTTGACGACAATTGTAAATTTCAGGCTACAGAAATCAACAAACTGGATTTGTGTGATTACATACAAAGGAAATTCGATATTGTATGCAATACATTAAAAGAGTTGATTGATGGGCTTACATCTGTTCAGGAAATTGCTTTTCATGTTAAGGTTTTGCATATTGATATTCCTGATGCCAATATCCCTCATGGGGTAGTCTTGGTTGATACACCGGGATTCAATCCTGGAGATACTGCATTTGGCAATCACTTTGAAGTGACTAAAGACGTCGTTGAAAATATTGCTGATATGGCGTTGATCCTGATGCCGTCTGAACAAACAATGTCTGCATCAATAAAGGATTTTATGCAAAATAGTTTATTGCAATACTTGCACAGATGCAGATTCATTATTACAAAAGGAGATAATTTGGCACCTACAGAAAGGGAGGTGTTGGTTGATTTTCTAAAGGAGCAGTTGCGTTCCAATTTCAACATTCTGTATCCTCAAATATTTATAGAGAGTTCTATTTCTGCATTGCCTGTTGTCTCTATCCCCGATTCCAAACGCCAAGAATGGGATATGTGGAAAAATAGATTCTATACTTTTGAGACTGAAACATGGAGGGCATTGAGCCAAAAGAGAGATACAATTGTAGCAGAACATATTAATAATATTTTAAATGAACTTTTGGTAGAATTACGTAAAACTTTACAACACAGACAGAAAGAATTAAAGCAAGAACATGAATTACTTGGGATATGCGAATTGGAGCATATTGAGGTTGTGACAAATAAACTTCTACATCAATCAACTTTACAAGTAGATACCAAGATTGCTTCTATTAAGAGGTATATAGAATCTCAAATGACATCTGCCATCCTTTCAAGTCAATCATTTTCGGATAAAACGATAAATGCGGCTTATGATGGTATGTATCATTTTGAAACCAAAGAAAAAGTAAGTATTGAAAATGTGGTGAAATCAAAATGTTGTCGTGTTGTTAAGAATATTAATCGTAAATTTATTTCTTCTCTTAGAAATGATGTAAATGCTATTGTAAAAGAATTGCAATTTCAATTTGAATCTCATTACTCAATGTTTCCGGCACTTCAACGCAATGTTAAAGTGAATGAAATTAATATTAACGACATATCAGTATCATCCATTTCATTCTCTACTTCTGCGTATATTAGGGAGAAAGAAAGTAAAGAGAACAAAGCTGCTGGTGCAGGTGCTATAATTGGCGGTTTATTGGGGTTTCTTATAGGCGGTCCCTTCGGAGTTGTAACCGGCGTTGCCTTAGGAGGTGTAGGAGGTGTTTTTGCAGGCAATACGGCTGAAGAGAAAAAGGCCGGTGTAAAGGAAATTTTAAGGAAAGATATAAAAACTTATTTTGATGGAATTTTAATTCAGGTAAAAGAATTTGTCAATTCTCAACACAGCCACATCGTTGAAGAACTAAAAAAAATATGCGCTGACCATATCTGTAAGTATGGTGGTGATGTAGAACTGATTATTCAGAAGCACAAAGAACAAGAGGCTTTATTGTCAAGAAAGATTCAAGCAATCTACGAAGATATCAATTATCTTGAGGAGTGTGAAGAGACTGTAAAAAACAATTTAATTGAATTAAAGTATAGCTGACAATATGAATGTTTTGCAAAAAATAAAAAAGGTGTGTGATACTCTTGAGTGTAAACATATTTATGATTCATTAGTTGAAAGGGTACAGCAATTTGATCGCAAATCAATTGTAGTTGGAGTGATGGGAACTGTCAATTCTGGTAAAAGTTCTATAATTAACGCAATTGCAGGAACTGAACTTCCAACGCCTCCAATTTCAACTATGGAAGGTTATTTTGTGGATTGTAACAAGTCTACAGAATCTACAGTTGTAGTATCTAATGAATGGATGAGAGCTAACAATATATCTTTTATTGAGAAAGTAGAAAAAATATTTTCAAAGGAAACAGAGAACATCGAGTATTGTACATACTTCTCGGACATGGATATTTGCCTGTACATCATAGATGCTCAAATGGCATATACAAGAAATGATGCATTAATAATTGAACATCTTTGTAAATTCGGTATACCTACAATTATCTGTGTGTCTAAATATGAGAAACTACCTGATGATGCAAAGAAAGAGGTTGTATCATATTTGACATATAAATTGCCAAAGTCTGATTCTGTATTACTATCGGAGAATTCAAGTTTGACATCGCTCATAGATAACGCAAAAGAAATCATCAATAATATAGAGAAGTGTAATAACTTTGAACATATACAGAGTGTTCGCAATGGCTTGATTCGTTTCTTTATCGTTGACACAGTTTCACATATTTATAAAAAATGCAAGTCAAAAATTGACGAATCTATTAAGAGTGAACAGCGAGCAGAGGCTGTGACAGCAGAAAAACTTAATAAGATTTCTGCATTAGAATCAGAGTGGATGCGTATTGAATTAGCTTTGTCTATGCGCAGACAAAATACGGAAGACAAACTGCGCTCTAGGTTAACAATAAGAAAAGCAGATATGCTTCGCCGGCTTAGTCATGAAGTAGAAGTGTGTTCTGATGTTAAGCTCTATTGGGACAAAGAACTAGCTTATCGCATAGATGAAATGATGCGTGCCGAGTTGCAGTGTGATACTCAGATAATGAATATTGATATAGTAAACACATTGAGATGGTTACAAGAGGAACTATTTAAATCATTTAAGCAAGAATCAGGTTTTGCCGCTTCAACCACATGCATTGTTGATAATAAAGAGACAACTCTTGATTCCATAGAGATATCAGATAGTAAAAAACTAAAGATTGTTACTCGCATTGGAACTGCTGCTACAGTTATTGTAGCCGGAACTCTGTTGGCTACATCTGCAGTTGCCGGAGTAGTAATGGCAATTAGTATGCTGTCTGGAATTGGTGCAGAGTGGATTATGGGGCAAAAAATAAAGGAGTCAAGAACTAAGGTTCAAGAAGTTCTTCCTTCAATTCTTGAAAAATGTGAACTGGCGTACATCAACCAAATCTCCGAATCTCTAAAGGCTTCATATAATGAGATATTAGCTAATTTCAAAAAAAAACAAGCAGATTGGAAATTAAAATCCGTTGCAACAGTAGAGGAAGAGCATTTGACCTCGATTCACGATTGTGACCGTGAGAAATTCAATAAATGTATGGAGGAGATTAACGACATATCAGCAAGTCTAATAATTTAATTTATATCAAATTGACAAGATGAATTACGAAGGCTTTAAATTAGCAAGAACCCAGTTGGCCGATATGGTAGAGGGACAGTTATCTGTCGTTAGAAGTTCAGGCTACGACTCTGTAGTTAATACAACAGAGAAACCAAGTGTGCTTTTGGCAGAAACTGACAAGCGCCTTAAAGAGGAGAATCTGCGAGTGCTTGTTATGGGTAAGTTTTCAAGTGGAAAATCTACATTCTTAAACGGCTTGTTGGGTAGACCTCTTCTTCCTATGAAAGCAATTCCTACCACTGCTGTTATAGGTGAAATTCGTTACAGCGACACAGAAAAAATAGTATTGCTTCCCCAAAAAGGGAAATGGCATGGTGGAGATGCTCCTTTTGAGATTTCTGCGTCAGAACTTGGCAAATACATAACTATTGATCATACAGATGGTGACAGTAAGGAAAATCCGTTTGAAAAGGTATTTATTAACTCTCCTTTAGCCATTTGCAAGAATGGTATTGAATTCGTTGATTCTCCTGGACTCGATGACCCAACAAGTCATGATAGCGTTACCAAAGAGTATTTGCCAACAGCAGATGCTATCATCTACTGTATGAATTCTCAGGCAGCATACTCAGCAAAAGATAAAGATGAAATCGAAGCTTTGCGTAGTTTGGGTTACACATCCATTATTTTTGTTCTGACATATTTTGATGTTCTTCAAGAAAATGATGAGATGATGGGAACGAATGATGCTCAAACAACAAAAGAGCATATAATTAAGACTCTTACACCTCTTACGGATCTTGGTGAAAATGGTATATTCTTCGTTAATTCATTGGCTGCTATAAAAGGCAAAGTGCAGCATGATGCAGTAATGCTCCAAAAGAGTAATTTCCCAATCGTTGAAAAAAGTATGGAGGGAATTTTGGTAAACGAAAGAGGCCGCTTGAAAATTATACGTTCATTGTACCAAACAAAGAGTATCAACCGTAAAATTGGAAACTATATTGCAGACTCAATTACTCTTGCCAACAATAAGCATTCGTTGATTGCTCAACAATTAGTAACGGCAAAGCAGGCATTATTTCAAGCTCAGGATAAAGCAAATATTATATATCAACAGGTTGAAAGTGGCGTGACAGACATTGCCAGAATAGCAAGAGATAGAGGTGCGTTATATTTAATTAGTGAACTGATACCAAATGTTGACTCATGGGTAAATGAGGCAAACCCTGAAAAAGGTATCAACGTATTGCATTTAAAAAAATCTATTAAGGAATACACAGAAGCTGTTATTGACCATATGAAATCAAAGATTAGCTCTTCAATGAGCTCCTGGTGTAAAAACTCATTGGTGAGCGACTGTATCGAAAGTCAATTTAGCAATCTGCTAGTTTCACAGAAAGAACATCTTTCGTCATATCAGGAAGATTTGCGTCAAGTTAAGGTAAACTTGAATCTACCTATTGATGGAGAACTGATAGGTGATAACTTATCACCTTCAACAGCGGGTAGAGTTTTGTCTGCAGGAGGAAGTTTGTTGATAGGAGATATTTTTGGTGCTATTACTGGTGGCGTTCTTGGCTTTAAAGCAATGTTAACAACTCTAGCCGCAGAATTAACTGCAGGTGTAGTATTAGGTATTGTTAGCTTGTTCACACCTGTTGGAATACCGGCATTTATAATTACCGCAATTCTTGCTGCTCTTGGTTCGTTTACAGGTAATGTGCTTTCTATAAAATCACAAGTTAAAAATAAGATTATTGAAGAAACAAAGAAAGCTTTGGGTGAGAGTAAAGATAAATTCTCTAATGAGATTTTCAATGCTGTGAAAGGAACTCTATCACAAATTCAAACAAAGATTAAGGATGAACTTAATGGTTCTATCAATGAGGCTCAAAGATTGGTTGACGAGGCTAATGCTAATATGAATTCTGATGGTGTGGCAATGCAACAGAAGGTTTACAAATTAACCCAACTTAAAATAACAAATGATCAGCTGGCTACAGACTTGGATAAATTTGCAGAAAAAATAGCTGTGTGAGAACTCGTGCTGTTCCAATAGAAATGTTATAGTATTTATTCATAAAGCAATAATGGATTTAACAAAAAATTAAAAATTATGGAAGATTTTGATATGTTTGAAGACTTTGATGACCTTCAAGGATTAGAAGAAAGTGATAATTTTGATACAAACTTTGAATTTGTTCCAACTCCAATATCTTACGATGCAAATGAATTCGGAGGAGTTACTGTTACAGATATGTTTGGACAAAAGCACCATTATTCTTCGATGGAGCAGGCTATGCAACAAACTGATATGTTGTCTGGGTTACCCTCTACATGCTTCTCCCCAATGCCGTATATTCCATTAAATTCGCCTGTTGATAGTAATACGGATTTGACAAATCCTACGCGTGCACTTCTTGACAAGTCTAATGAAATCACGACTGCAAGAGATTATGCGGTAAATAAGTATAATGAGGCTAAGGAATCCGGTGATTTTGCTGAAATGTGTAAATGGAGAGAAGAAGCTAATAGGCAACAAGGTGATTTGTATGATCTATTCAATACATCTACCTATGGTTTACCTCCTAAAGCGCCAGGGATAGATTGACAAGACTTTAGAATGAACGAAAACTATAAAAGTGAAATCATTGAATAAAATACGGTAAGATACAATAACCGTAAATCCCTTTTAATAAAGAATAATCAGATTCTTGAAAACATCTAAGCGGCGAGCCCGACTGGCTCGCCGCTTAGATGTTTAAATTCCCCGCAGTGTCTGCTGCAGGAGTGCACCGATTTCGTCGTCGCCGTTCTCGCGTTCCTTGTTCAGTTTTACAAGGAAGTCTGCGGTGGTCTTCAGGGCCTGGTTGATGGTGCCGGGGTCTTCGCAGTTGACGGTGAGTTTTTCCAGCCGGCCTATGAGGCGGTGGAACAGCGAGAGTGTTTCGCTGTGTACGTCGTCGAGGCTTACGCTTTTACTTCTCTTTGTCATAAGTGTTTTTTACAAGCAAATATAATATCTGTTTCTCTTTTCAAGGTTGCTGATTTACCAATAATTGCGCTTTGTTGTAATTGTGGTATTTCAGCAACCTTGTTTCTTGTTTCCTGTATTTCTTTTGCACCCAAAAAAAGAATTATGAACCTACCAATGATTTTAACCGGGTTGAATGGGGCTTTAGGGCTCTATTCGGGATTGAAGGGAGTGCTCGATAAGAATGCGGCCTCCAAAAAAGCGAGAGAGTTGCGTGATAATGCCAAGGCCGAGGAGGCCGGTTGGTACCGCCGCAACTATTACGAGAGTTTCATTGACAACACTGCAGCAAAGGCTGCAATGAAGAGAGTGGAGAACAGCTTGCGGCAGAATAACAGGCAGAACAGGGCGCGTTCCGTAATCATGGGTGCCACACCCGAGTATTCTGTTGCAGCCAATGAGCAGGGATTGCGTTCGATGGAGAATATGATGACCAACATGGCTGCACAGGAGAGTGACAGGAAGAACCAGGTAGAGGCTATCCATCGCCAGAACAAGAATGCCTTCCTTACCAACGAACTGGGCGAGTTGGCAAATGACGAGCGCATGGCAATGACAGCAGCCTCCAATGGCTATAATCTTTTACAGAACGCGTTGCTTGGAACGCAATGGGGCAAGGAGTAAAACAGGGTTGCTATGAGTAATTACTATTTGGAATATGGCTTGCGCATGGCAAACCGGCGTGTGGAGGAGCGCAGGAAAAAGGAGTTGAAAAAAATGAAACAGCAGGAGAGTATAAATGCTGTTTTGGATTTCGCTTCCAATCTTTTCAAAGTGCTCGATGGGTCGGGTGTAAGTACTCTGACACCGAAGGCTAAGACTCCATCGGCGACCTTCAGGAGTTTTGTGGCTGCTCCCAGGGACTACAACGGGGTGATTGCCGGCAATATGTTCCGGGCGCATTTCTCGCCTGCTGCGCGAGGTGCAAACAATAATGTCTAATCAATAAAAGTATAAGCACTATGTTTTCAGTAAATTTTAACGAAGAAGAGAAGAAAAAACGCAGGGCAGATGATTCTGCTTTTGCCGACAGCGGGAGCAATACGTTTGCTGCCGCAGGCGTTCCCTTTCTGCAGGGGGAGGATGAGGAGGCAATGCAACCGGCAGTGCCCGATAGTGGCGTTTTGGGGAAAGACGCAGTTTTTGGAAAGACGCTCTATGCATCCACTCTTGACAAAGGTGTGGACAGCCAGGCTACACCGTCGCCATTGACCGGTGGTGATGCTGCGCAGGCAAAGCCCGGGGTGGCTGCTGTTTCGCCTTTCACGCTTGCGCGCGGTACAGGCGATGGCAAGCCAAAGAACTATATGTCGCCAAGTAACCTGATGGAGGCCGGGCGCAACAAGGGCGGTTTGTGGGATCATGCCTACCGTCAGGCTTTCCCAAAGCAGACCCCGGAAAGAGCTGCGGCTTTCTATTCAGTCTCGCCAAAGGCTATTGACGATGTTGCGACAGACTATTTCAAGGAGGATTTGTCGCCAGTGTATGAGAAGAAACTCAATGATGCGCGCACACGTGCAAACAAGGCATTTGCCGACTATTCGGGCAATCCGGTGGCGGCAATGCGCATTGCGCGTGAGGAGGCCGATCCGGTAAAGGCTGCCGATGAGGCTTTGGCACATGTCGATATGCAGAAGCTGCGCAGTATGGTTGAACCGCTTGCCCGCCGCGGAGGATTTGATGTGGACATGTACATAGAGGATTATGTGAAGCCTACATTGCGCGACAAGATGGTGGACGACTATATTGAAAAGGAGAAGCCCAAGAACAGTGCCGAGTATATCCTGCGTAAGGGCTACAACAACTCTTTGCTTGGCACTATGAACAACATTGGAATGGGCGGCAAGCCTTTTGCGAATATTGAGAGAGAGGCGCTTTCGCGCTACGATGCCAACGGATGGGAGAACATTGCAGCAAATGTAGGCTCGCTGCTCATTGATGCGCCTGCTTTTGCCGCTTTTGGAGCATTGTCGGGTAACTTGGTCGGAAAGGCTACCTCATTGGTAACGAACAGGCTTGCCGACAGGGTGTTCATGTACAAGGCTGCCGAGGGAATGACAAGGCAGCGTGCGGCAGACGTCGCTTCGCGTGCAATGACTTCCAACTTGGCAAATAGGATTGCACAGGGAGCTGCAACGCAGGGTCTTACACTTGGAACTTATGACTTTGCCAACAGCATTGCCGAGGATGTGCTCTACAATGACAGTGTTGATTGGGGCAAGGCATTTGGCTCTTTTGGCAAGGGTGCCTTGACGGGCGGTGCAGCCGGTGCAGTGGGTAACTGGCTCAATAAAGGTATACGTGGCTTGACAGGTGGCCGCAAGATGGCTGCATCGGCCAATGTATTGAGCGCCGAGTCGGCTGTCTTCACTCTCTCTACCGAGCTTGACAAACTTGCCCACGATGTGGATGTGGAGCCAATTGACATCCTCCACGATTTTGGCGAGAGCATGGCTACGCTCGGTATAATGAAGATGACACACTGGCGTCCGAAGGGTGTGATGAATAAACTGAAGAGCGATGGAACGCTGAAGGATGAACTCAGGCTCTCCGAGTCGGAGAAGGCCGAGATGCGCGAGTTGAATGTAGACCCGGGTGAGTTCATGGCCCAGGTGGAGAGCGCACTCAAGCTGCCTTCGTATGGCATCGGTTCCACACGAGATGGCATAACACAAAGATATTTGCAGATGATGCAGAGTAAGGAACTATCGGCGGCTACAAAAGCCAAGCTCATGTATATCATAGAGAACAAACTCACCTCGACGCCGCCGGTTGCCTTTGACTATGATGTTGAGAGAACAGGTAACGGCAAATGGGCTTTCACTACATATGACTTCGAGGGTAACAGGGTAGAGCGCCGTCTCTTTGATGACCCGGGGCGCCTGAAGAGCCATATGCTTGTGGAGAAGAGCAAGCTGGGTGATAACCGCATTGCTGCCTATGAACGTGAACTGTTGCAAGGTATTGACTCGCAGAACCTATTGCGCCAGGCCGGTCTCTATGCAAAGGAGAAGAGCGTGAGCGTTGACGATATCTCCCAGGCCTTGTACAAGAAGGCGCAGAAAGCCCCATTGTCGGGCTGGGAGGAGATGCTTGTGCGTGATATCGTGGAGCGTACAGCCTATGACCAGAGTGGTATGGTGCAGTATCTTGCCAATGTGCGCCGCAGTATTGAACAGAAATACGGGCTCGAGGATGGCAGCCTGCTGGTGGACATCAAGAAACCCTTCTACAGCCGTTCCAATGCAGCAAACTCCGCTCTCGACGAGTATGAGGCGCTGGTGCGTGAGGAGGTGAATGGCCTCAAGAAAGGAACAGACAGCAAGCGTGCCGCCGAGTTCAGGCAGTTGGGCGAGGGGAGCGCGTATAGGGGAATGACAAATGACCAGGTGAAGGCCCGCGAGGTGCAGGATTACTATACTGCGCACCCCGAAAAGGCAGATGCTGTGGGCAGTGGCAGTGTTTTGAAACCTATTAAAATCAATGACAGTGAGCCGTCGCCCTACGTGTGGAGCTATAACGGGACAAAGAACTCGGTCGAGGAACTGAAATCCTATGAGCAGTCGGCACGTGCGCTCGCCAAGAGATTCAATTTCGAGGTGGATTTCGTGAACAACGAGCGCGAGATTCCTTTGCCCAACGAGGCCGACAAGCACGACGTACAGGACTATAACAACAAACTGCGTGCGATGGGTTGGATTGACCGTGAGGGAAAGATAACCGTGAACCTGCCGAATATACCATCTGTGGAGGATGTGGAGAGAACCGTTGTGCACGAATGTGTAGCACACTCCGGACTTTCAAAACTCTTTGGTAACCACTTCCACTCATTTCTTGAGGAGGTCTATCGCAGGTCATCGGGCGATGTCCGTATGGGAATTGCCGATACAAAGAACAGGTATCAGTTTGTTGACAATCATACGGCCATTGAGGAGTATCTGGCTCACCTCACCGAGAAGAGTGTCCTTTCATCGGGTGAACGTTCTGCGCTCACCGGCTTCAAGGATTTTGTAAGGAATGCGCTTGTGAGGCTCAACATCTATACCGGCCGTAACAGACGTGTTACCGAGAGCGACCTTAAGAGTCTTCTTCGCCAACATGCCAAGTACGTCGAGCAGCGTAAGGCGCCGTCCGATTATCGCCGTTGGGTTTTTGGCCGCTTTGACTCAGCCAAACAGCCCGAGGATAGCTATTACAATCGCGAGGCCTATGAACAGGGCGTGAGGGAGAAGATTGCAGGTGGGCGCTACTTTACAAACACCCCCGCCGGCCTGTATGACGAGAAACTGTTCCATAATTATGAACTGTTGCCCGAGGCGCAGAAAAGAGAGGCGCTGAGACGTTGGAACACAACCGACGAGGAGGTGATGGCATTGAAGGCCAAGGATAGGTATCGTTTTATAAACGGCAAAGCCAATGATGGCTACTCCTTTGACTATGGTGATGTGGATTTTGCCCGCGCTGCAGAGCTTGAAAAGAGGGGAGTGGGTACACTTGGTGAACTATTGCACAAGCCATCCTTCTACGCCGCGTATCCCGAACTTGCAGAACTGCCTGTCAAGGTTGTTGAGGGTAGTTATGTGCCGTTGCGTTACGATAGCCGCAGCAAGCAACTGTTGCTTGACAAGAGCTTCTTTTTCAATCCCGAGAATGGTATCTATCTGTCGGGTGTGATGCAGGATGTGGTGCGTGACTATGAGGGCTTCAACAAGGCGGTGTCCAGGAATGTGTTCGGTATCAATTCAAGGCTCGGACAGAAGTATGACGAGGCACAAAAGGTCATTGAGTCGATAGGAAATGCGCGTCGGGCCAATCCCGATTTTGACAGGAACCACGACCTTGACAGGGCTTTTGAACGTGAATATGGCTTTTCGCCTGCCGAGTTTGCAAAACGTTTCCCAACCCTTGACGATTATATGATCCACAGGCTCACCGGCCGCGATATGGCTTTCAGTGACGATGCCGAGGTGCGCAGGGCCATGAGTGACCGTGTGGCCGATGAGGCTTCATCCGCGGGGCAGGCTGCTGTAAGTACACTCGATGATTTGAAGAGATATTTCAATGGTCCGCTCGATATCATCTATCAGAAACTGCGGCAGGTGCAGAGTGAAGAACCGGCGCAGTTCGAGGAGATAAGGGAGCGTGTGCGCAATGCCGGGCTCTCACCCGATGAACGTAGCAGCTTTGAACGTGAGATGGAGGAGTATGCCAAGGAGGCTCTGCAAAGGATGAAGCAGGATGCTGTCCGCAAAGACGATTTCGGCTACGAGGAGTTCAGGCGAAGAGAGGCCGAGAAGCGTCGTCGGCGCAGCGACGAGATTGAGTTGCGCAAGTGGCGCGACAGGTTCCGCCACCTCGACGATGAACCCGATGATTTGAACTAAAAAAGATTGAGTGATGAATAAATTTCTTGACAAACGTGTAAAAGCAACCTTCAGCCGGCCGCCTGAACCAGTGAAGGAACAGGGTACAGCCTATGAGTTCCTCAATGAATGCGCAGCCTGCTGGAATGCTCTCGATGAGGCTCGCCGCAAACTGCGGCGAAGCCTTATGTACAGCTATGGCGACCAATGGGGCGACCTCGTCACCGACCCCGACACGCTTGCGCAGATTACCGAGGGCGACCTCATAAAAAAGAATGGCAAAGTGCCGCTGAAGAACAATATGATTGCTCCCATCCTCAGCAACATCGAGGGACAATTGCGGCAGAATCTCATGCGCCCGGTGTGCGTTGCCCGTGACCAAGGCGAGGGACGTGTGGGCGAAATGGTGTCAATTGCCATTGAGTATGTCCACGATATAAATGAGATGGAGGAGCTGGATGCCGACTCAATGCGAATGCTCCTCAATGGCGGCATGACGGCGCAGAGGGTGGAGTATGGCATTAACCGCTCCAAGGATAAACGTGACGTGTGGGTCTACTCGGTAAACCCCTCGCGTCTCTTCTTCAATACCAACCTCGAGGATGTGCGCATGTGGGATTTGAATTGCATTGGCGAACTGTTCGACCTTCCGCTTGACGATGTGTTGGCGCATTTCGGCAATACTCCGCAGCAGAAAGAGCGCATACGCAACATCTATCATGCGGTCGACGCGCAAAGTTATGCAACGCGCGCAATGCAGGGCGATGAGGCCCGCACGCTATCGTTCTACACACCCTCGCGCAGTAATCTGTGCCGTGTGATACTTGGGTGGAAACTGGAGTCACGTGATGCCTATCTTTGGAACGATACGCAGCGCGGTACATGGGGGTATGTGCCATATGACGAGGAGAACCGCAGGAAACTTGACGATGAGAATGCGCGTAGACGCAAGGAAGCGCTCAAGGTAAAAGGTGAAATGTTAAAACTGAAAACTGAAAGGGAGGAGGTAAAATGTGAAAGCGGAAATGGGATAGGTGATGATGATCTTCTTCTCATTGAGTACGAGTTCGCTACCGAACGTTACTGGTACTATCGCTATATGTCGCCCTATGGCGATGTGTTGCAGGAGGGACGTAGCCCCTATTGGCATGGCGAGCATAACTATGTGTTGCATCTATATCCTCTCATCCAGGGACGCTTGGGTAATTTTGTCGAGCAGTTCATTGACCAGCAACGTGCCATAAACCGCACGGCTACGCTGATTGACTTCATACGCGGAACATCGTCGAAGGGTGTGCTTGTAGTTGATGACGATGCTTTTGAAAGCATGTCGCGCGAAGAGGTGATTGACGAGTACGTTCGCTACAACGGCGTGCTCTTTGTAAAGCTGAAACCGGGGCAGAGCATTGACGGTGTCGTGCGGCAGTATAACAGCGGGGCTGCTGTGGCCGGTGATTTTGAACTGCTGAACCTGCAGTTGAGGCTAATAAATGAAATCTCGGGTGTGAACTCAGCCATGCAGGGGCAAAGCCCGCGTTCGGGAACTCCCGCATCGCTCTATGCCCAACAGGTACAGAACTCGTCGCTCAATCTCAAGGGGTTGTTCGATGGTTTCAGGACCTTCCGCCGCCGTCGCGATGCAAAGGTTATGAAGACTCTGCAGCAGTATTACAACGAGAGCCGTTACATTGACCTTGCCGGTACACAATACAGTGAGGAGGCCAAGTGGTACGACCCGCAGAAGGTGCAGGATAGCGAGCTGGACATAACAATCTCCGAGGGGTACAATACGCCGGCCTTCCAGATGATAGCCAACGATTTCCTCATGGAACTGTTCCGTGCCAATGTACTGGATGTGAAAACAATGCTCGAGAACTCTTGCTACCCGTTCGCTACCAAAATTCTCGAAGCCATCAAACGCAACGAGGAGGCTGCCGCGCATGGGAAACCGCTCGAGGGTATATCGCCCGAACTTATGACACAACTGCCCGTCGGCAATGGTGCAGGAGGTGAGTCCGGTATTGTTCCACCGGTGGGTAAACAGGGTGCTGTTGCCGCGCTACAGCCTTCAGTGTCACGGCTCCCGGTGTAGCAATAGTGTAAAAGTCTCAAATTATTGTCGCTGATAGTTGCTTTTTGCATTGCTTTGATGTACTTTTGCATAAATTTTGAAAACAGAACCTTTAGGGCTGGTAAATTCAAATGTATATCAATAAAGTTAAAATAGTTATGAAAAAGATTTTTACACTATCAGTTACAGTAATGCTGCTTTTTGTGGCTCTTGCGACAACATCTTGCAGCTCGTCAAAATCGGCAGCCAAGGCATTCAAGAAGAATGGCTATGAAATGAGCGAACTGCAGCCTGCGCAGCAGGTGGCTCTCTCTCCGCTTATGGCTTCGTTCCCAATGTACGGACAGACTGCTCAGGGCTACATCCTCTCGGAGAATTCAATCACTTTCCTCTATGAGCAGGACGATGCAGCTTGGAACATCTACGCGCAGTCATTGCGTAAGGAGGGCTTCTCTAGTGTAGCAAGCGGTTATGTAAAGGCCGACAAGTCTTTGGGCGTTACATACAACGTGAGCACAAAGACCGTTACAATCTACAAGAAGGATTATCGCTTGGTGACATTCGCTTGTGCCGAATTCTAAAAAGCATTAATAATTTGCAAAAGCGGTGTGGTTTCGTTGAAATCACACCGCTTTTTTAGTATCTTCGCAGACAGAAAATAATATACCTATGGATTCGAGAGCACGTATACTTGAGCTGCGCGCGCAGCTGCATGAACATAACCACAATTACTATGTCCTCAACTCGCCGACAATTGGCGATATGGAGTTCGACATGCTCATGCGTGAGCTGCAGGACCTTGAGGCTGCCAACCCCGATATGTATGACCCGACATCGCCAACATTGCGCGTTGGTTCGGACATTACAAAGGAATTCAGGCAGGTGCAGCATAAATATCCTATGCTTTCGCTCGGCAATACCTATTCAAAGGCCGAGGTTGCCGATTTCTTCGACAGGGTGAAACGTGCCCTCAATGAGGATTTTGAGATATGTTGCGAACTGAAGTTCGACGGCACGTCGATATCGCTTACTTATGTCGATGGCAAGCTTGAGCGCGCCGTTACACGTGGCGATGGCGAGAAGGGCGACGATGTCACGGCAAATGTAAAGACAATACGTACCGTACCATTGGTGCTGTCGGGCAGCGGTTACCCGGCCGAGTTCGAGATTCGTGGCGAGGTGCTCATGCCATGGGTGGTGTTTGAGCGCCTGAACCAGGAGCGTGCCGCTGCAGGTGAGCAGTTGTTTGCCAACCCGCGCAATGCTGCGTCGGGTACGCTGAAATTACAGGATTCCTCTGTTGTGGCAAAGCGTTCGCTCGATGCCTATCTATATTTTATGCTTGGCGAGCAGTTGCCGGCCGAGGGACATTACGAGAATCTTGAGGCTGCCAAGCAGTGGGGTTTCAAGGTTTCTGATACCACCTGTAAGTGCCGCACCATAGACGAGGTGTTCGCTTTCATTGACAGAATGGATAGCGAGCGTAAGAACCTGCCTTTTGCCACCGACGGCATAGTGCTGAAGGTGAATTCGCTGCGCCAACAGAAGAATCTTGGCTACACGGCCAAGTCGCCACGTTGGGCAATAGCATATAAGTTCCAGGCCGAGAGTGCAGTGACACGTCTCAATGAGATAACCTATCAGGTGGGCCGCACCGGCGTTGTTACACCGGTAGCCAACCTCGACCCCGTACAACTGTCGGGTACAGTGGTCAAGCGTGCATCGTTGCATAATGCCGATATCATTGAAAAGTTTGACCTCCACATTGGTGATATGGTCTACGTGGAGAAGGGTGGTGAGATTATCCCCAAGATAACCGGTGTCGATACCTCGGCGCGCTTTATGCTTGGCGAAAAGGTTGCCTTTATAACAAAGTGCCCCGAGTGCGGTACTCCGCTTGTGCGTTACGATGGCGAGGCGGCGCACTATTGCCACAATGACACGTCCTGCCCGCCGCAAATAAAAGGCAAGATTGAGCATTTTGTCTCGCGCGAGGCAATGAACATAGACTCCATAGGCCCCGAGACCATAGACCAACTCTACAACTATGGGCTTATAAAGGATATTGCCGACATCTACGCCATGCAGCCCGAGGACTTGATGTTCCTTCCGCGTATGGGTGAGAAGTCTGCTATGAACATTGTGAATGCCGTAAAAGCATCGTTACAAGTGCCGTTTGAGAGGGTGTTGTTTGCTCTTGGAATACGTTTTGTGGGGGCTACGGTGGCAAAGCGTCTGGCGCGTGCATTTGGCAATATCGATGCTCTGATGGCTGCCTCTTTTGATGAACTGACAGCTGTTGACGAAATTGGTGAGCGCATAGCCGGTGCAGTGCGTGCATTCTTTGCGAAGGAGAATAATTTGCAATTGCTTGAAAAACTAAGGTCTGCAGGCCTCAAGTTTGAGGTTGAGGAAGAGCAGGGGGTTGAGAAGAGTGAAATGCTCAAAGGGCAGAGCATTGTGATAAGTGGTGTCTTCACACACCATTCGCGCGATGAGTACAAGGAGATGATCGAGCGCAATGGCGGAAAGAACGTGGGTAGTGTGAGCAAGTCGACTTCATTCATCCTCATGGGCGAGAATATGGGACCGTCAAAGCTCGAAAAGGCGCAGAAGATGGGTGTCCGTCTTGTGACCGAGGATGAGTTCCTGCAGATGTTGGAAGGTGTAAAATCTTAAATGAAATTAAAATATCGCATTTTGTTATATTATTTAATATAAAAATAGCAAAAAAAGATGTAATTTTGCACCCCGAAATCAATTTAATATTTTATGATGCGAAAAACACTGAAAGGTATGGGCGTTGCTATTGTGACTCCCTTTACAACCGATGGCGAGGTTGATTACGCAGCCCTAGAGCAGCTTGTGCAGATGCACCTTGACTGCGGAACGGATTTTCTGTGCGTGCTTGGCACAACAGGCGAGACTCCTACGTTGACAACCGATGAGAAACGTGAGATCCGAAAGCGCATCATAAAACAGGTGGACGGCCGCATGCCCATCATGTTGGGTATAGGTGGCAACTGCACACGTAACGTCGTGGAGGAGATAAAGACCGAGGACCTTACAGGTGTTGATGCCATCCTCTCTATTGCCCCCTATTACAATAAGCCTGTCCAGGAGGGTATCTACCGTCACTACAAGGCAATTGCCGAGGCTACCGACCTCCCAATTTATATGTACAATGTCCCAGGCCGCACAGGCGTGAACATCCTTCCCGCAACAGTTGCGCGCCTTGCCAACGAGTGCCCCAATATCGTGGGCTACAAGGCCGCATCGGGCAATCTTGCACAGCTCAAGGAACTCATAGCACTGAAGCCTCCTCACTTTGATGTCTTCTCTGGCGACGATGCTCTCACCGTGGATATCATGGAAGCAGGTGGAGTTGGTGTAATCTCTGTGTTCGGTAATGCCTATCCAAAAGAGATGATAGCACTTGTACGCGCTATGCAGGAGGGACGCGTGAGCGATGCCCGCAACCAGCACGACAAGCTCAACGAGTTGTTCCAACTCATCTTTGTCGATGGCAATCCATCGGGTATAAAGGCACTGCTCAACATACATGGCAAGGTTGAGAATGTACTGCGTTTGCCGCTTGTTCCCGCATGTGACGACACATACAGCGAACTTGAGCAGGCAATGACAATGCTCTAAATAAAGACTTTGAGTGGCGTATGGAACATCTGCGGGCGATACTTGACGAAAAGTTTGCAACATATAACTGCAAGGAGTTCATCAAGAACGACCCAATTTCTTTCCCTCACTCATTCACCCGCCGCGAAGATGTGGAGATTGCAGCTCTTCTGGCTTCGATAATTGCCTGGGGAAACAGGAAGATGATATTGGCATCGGGCCGGAAGATGTTCCACAATATAATGCATTCGGCTCCCTATGACTATGTCATGGGAGGTGAGTGGGAAAGTCTCGATGACTCGCTCAATATCCATCGTACATTCTTTGCTCGTGATTTCAAATACATATGCCGTGGCTTGAGGAGTATATATACAAAGCACGGAACAATGGAGGCTCTTTTTCAAGACTCTACGGTTTGGGAAGGCGTTGAGAATTTGCGAAGTGAAATGGCTGCAGCAAACGGTGGAACTGCTACAAGACACATAAGCAATCCTGTGGCGCAGAAGGGTAAGCCGGCATCGGCCTGTAAGAGGATGCACATGATGCTACGTTGGCTATGCCGCAAGGATGGAGTGGTAGATTTGGGAATATGGAATGGTGTCTCTCCGTCCGAACTCATGATCCCGCTCGATGTACATGTTGCACGTACGGCACGTCTTTTGGGAATAATAACCCGCAAGCAGAATGACCGCCGTACAGTTGAGGAGTTGACGGCGCAGCTGCGCAAGCTATCACCCGATGACCCGGTGAAGTACGATTTTGCACTTTTTGGTGTTGGTGAAGCCGGTGATACCTTTATAAATGAAATAACAAATAACACAAAATAAAAAATGGCAAAGATTACCAAAGAAGATGCGTTGAACTACCACGCGGGAAAGCGTCCCGGAAAGATTGAGGTAGTGCCTACAAAACCATATTTTACACAGACCGACCTTTCGTTGGCCTACTCTCCGGGTGTTGCCGAGCCCTGTCTCGAGATTAAGGAGAATCCCAACGATGCATATAAGTATACCGACAAGGGCAATCTTGTTGCTGTAATTTCAAACGGTACTGCTGTTCTTGGCTTGGGCAACATCGGTCCTCTTGCAGGCAAGCCTGTGATGGAGGGTAAGGGATTGCTCTTCAAGATATATGCCGGTATCGACGTCTTTGATATTGAGGTCGATGAACAGGACCCGGAGAAGTTCATTCAGGCAGTGAAAGCTATAGCTCCTACATTCGGCGGTATCAATCTTGAGGATATCAAGGCGCCCGAGTGTTTTGAGATTGAGCGCCGCCTTAAAGAGGAACTCGATATCCCGGTGATGCACGACGACCAGCATGGTACAGCCATCATTTCGGCTGCCGGCCTGCTCAATGCGCTCGAGGTTAACGGCAAGAACATCGGTGATGTGAAGGTGGTTGTGAACGGTGCCGGTGCAGCGGCAATCTCTTGTACAAAGCTCTATGTGGCACTTGGTGTAAAGCGCGAGAATATCGTTATGCTCGACAGCCGTGGCGTTATCAGCACTTCGCGCACAAACCTTACCCCCGAGAAGGTGGAGTTTGCAACATCACGTACAGACATCACAACACTTGCCGAGGCTATTGTGGGTGCTGATGTGTTCCTTGGTCTTTCAAAGGGTAACGTCCTTTCACAGGATATGGTTCGTTCAATGGCAAATGACCCCATTGTCTTTGCTTTGGCTAACCCCGAGCCCGAGATTACATATGAGGCAGCCATGGAGTGCCGTCCCGACGTGCTCATGAGTACCGGTCGTAGCGACTATCCTAACCAGATAAACAACGTTATCGGTTTCCCTTACATCTTCCGCGGTGCTCTTGATGTGGCTGCTACTGCCATCAACGAGGAAATGAAGCTTGCTGCAGTACACGCTATTGCAAACCTTGCAAAGCAGCCTGTTCCCGAAATTGTGAACAAGGTATACAAGGTGGGCAAGCTCTCGTTCGGTCGCGACTACTTTATTCCAAAGCCTGTTGTCCCACGTCTTTTGGTCGAGGTCTCTACAGCCGTGGCAAAGGCTGCCATTGCAAGCGGTGTTGCACGTAAGGAGATTACCGATTGGGAAAAATACAAAGAACATCTGCTTGAGTTCATGGGTCGTGAGTCAAAACTCACACAGCAGATTCATGACATGGCACGTACCGAGACGCAGCGCGTTGTCTTTGCCGAGGGCGCACATCCTTCAATGATGAAGGCTGCCGTACAGGCGAAGGAGGAGGGTATATGCCAACCTATCCTTTTGGGTAACGACGAAGTCATCAATAAACTCGCTGCTGAACTCGGGTTGAGCCTTGAGGGTATTGAGGTCGTTAACCTGCGTCATCCCAATGAGGAGGAGCGCCGCGAACGTTATGCACAAATCCTTACCAACAAGCGCCAGCGCGAGGGCTATACCATAGAGGAAGCAAACGACAAGATGTTCGAGCGCAACTACTTTGGTATGATGATGGTTGAGACCGGCGATGCCGATGCTTTTGTAACAGGCCTTTATACAAAGTTCTCGAACACCATCAAGGTTGCCAAGGAGGTGATTGGCATGCAGGAGGG
>JAZRGF010000192.1:0-36630 GCA_045644005.1 Bacteroidaceae bacterium
ATGTATTACGGACTTTAACGCGCACTATGCTAATATTTTAAAACCGGCACCATCAAAATCACAGCAAACAGCCGGGCAAGCAGCGGAAACAGGACAAAATTTGTTTGAGCGGTGCATATACGCGATGCTGTTATTGCGTGAAAAGCGAGTTGTTTTGTCCCCGATGCTTGAACGAACAGCTGTTTGCGGCAAATAACGGCCGGCCGAGGGATGTCGCTTGCGACTCGCGAGCAAAAGGCTGTTATGACTGATTTTGCCGGTGCCGGGCGTGTTTGGTGCTTTTTGAGCGACAAAAAGCACGTATAGAAAGACTTGAAGGAAAATACAAGTGAACAATTAAGGTTGAGGGCTGCTGTAGAATCTAACGACGAGCGAAAGCAATGTCTACATTGTTTTTTGCGACCGTTCAGAAATATTTTCCTTTTGGAATTTTATTTATATGCACTTACCCACAATAAATTTCTACTGAGCCGGGAATCTCCATTGACAACTTCTTGATTCAAACATAAACAAGCGGTATAAGTGTGCATGCACACTTATGCCGCTTGTTTGAATTGCTTTCAGCAAGAGTCAATATTTACCCTCGTCTTCGGCTGCCATTGGCAGCTGCTCGTCATCGCTCCCGGCATCATATCCCTCAGGAGCAAAGTTCTTCCTTGCCTGGCGGCGAAGCTCTATGAACTCATCGGCATCTTCCTTTGAAAATATGTCACGTATCTCCTCGTCCGTGTAGAGTAATGCTGCAGCCGCACCGGTCATCATATCTACTCCAATGTCTACTTTTGAAGTCTCCTTGCTGCTTTTGTCTGACTTTGTCATTTTCCTTGTATGTTTCTGCTTTAACTAAAGATGTTTGTCTCTCTTCTGCAAATGTAGCAAATTTTGAATATTATAGTGTTGCTTTATTACAAATTTTAGTTTTAAAGTATAATCATTTCCTACAGTGGTATAATTCCATGTTGTAGATTTTTCTTAAAAAACAAAAACAGGTATCTTTGCAAGTATGTTTTAAAGTTTTGATTTACATATAAGGACAGATGAAAAAGATACTTTCACTATTGTTACTTTTTATATGTGCCGCTTCCGTCACTCTTGCGCAGGAGTTGCGTGAATTCTCCGTGACAGGCTTTGTTGAAAAGCCTTTTGACACCTCTGCCAATGACGGGCGTTACAAGATTGTCGACGGCAATGGCGACCTCTTCTCCATCATCAAGCTGGTGGCGCAGACACGTGGTGATGACCTGCGTGCCTACTCCTTTGATTTTGGAATGCCCGAGAGCCGCATAAAGGAAGTTGATGGCGAGGTTTGGGTATACGTGCAGCGCAACGCTATGCGTGTTACAATAAAGCGCGAGGGGTTCAAAACAGTGAAGTATGAACTCTCTATCACAGTGCAACCCGGCCATGTCTATGAGATGACGTTGAGGGCAACACCGCGTGTCATCAAAAAGAGACATCTTCTCTTTCAGGTTAGCCCTGCCGACTCAAAGGCATATATCCAGTACAAGGCCGAGGGCGAGAGTGACTATCGCACATTTGGTGCAGGCCTGGTGAACGAGGATGGAATGTTGAGTGAAAAACTGCAGCTTGGCCGCTACTTCTATAAGATTACTTCCAGTAACTATCACCTCTCCGAAGGAGTCGTAGAACTTACCGACGAGGATGGCTCATATACCGAACAGGTTACTTTGCGCCCCAATTACGGTACAGCCATATTGGAAGCCGAGCCTGGAGCTGTTGTCTACATAGATGAGGACAGCGTTGGAGTGGGGGCTTGCACTGTTAAACTCTCTCCGGGCCTCTACAATGTAGAATGCCGTAAAGTGAGTCATCGCAACACAGTAGAGAGTATTGAGGTGAAATTGGGCGATACTGTAAGAATTGCGTTGGAGTCACCAGAACCTGTAACAGGAGCAATAGATATTGTTTCCACTCCCCTTAAAGCCACAATAGCAGTTGATGGTAAGGTCTACGGCAACACTCCGGCCGAGATAAAGGGAGTGCTCATCGGCTCACGCAATGTCGAGATTTCAAAGGATGGCTACATACCGCAGACATTTACCGTTGATGTCAAGGAAAATGAAACCACCGAGCTGAAGGTGACGCTTGAAAAAGGAATCGTAGAACAAACTGATACAACTCTTCACCCCACAGAGCCGGCACTGGCAGAGAGTATAGCGCTCAAGGCTAATGTGAAAGACAAAAAGGCTAAAGCAGGTGCCAAACCTGTCAAGAAAACAAGAAAGGAACGTGTTGCAGAGTCCGGGCGCGCAAACCTCTTCCGCCGTCAGGAGAACTGTTTCTACTTTGAGCCGGCCGTCACCGCCGGGCATCTGTTTGATGTGGGTCTTAATTTAGGCTATTACCTCTCAATGTTCAATATGGAGTTCTATGGCTATCATGGCTTGCTGCAGCATACACTCTATTCCGCAACACGGGAGTATGTCGTTACCCCCGTATCGTTCGGCGGCAGGTTGGGTGTCGGCATCCAGGCCGGCAAGCGCATGGCCTTTACCCCACAGTTTGGTGTGGGTCGCATCATTGTCTATGGCGAGAGCATAGCAGCATCTGATGCAACTCTCTCCTTGGGCTTGCGTTGCGAGTTCTTCTTCGGCAAGCACTTCGGTGTGAGCCTGACGCCCGAATATATATTTGCCGTTAGTCCCACTGATGCAATGCAGACATTGACCGGGATTTCGCCTACAATCAAAGGCTGGTGCACAGGCTTCAATGCCCGTTTGGGATTCCACTTTAATTTCTGATAGTTTGGTTTGTTACTATGAAAAAGAATATATACAATATAATAAAGTACATATCTGTGTTGTTTCTCTCATTTGTGGTATCGTGCAACATACTGCCTGATGAGGAACTCTTCGATTATGGTGGTACAGAAACCGGTGAAATCAACGGTTACGGATATGTCGACCTTGGTCTGCCCAGTGGTATCAAGTGGGCTGTGTGCAATGTTGGTGCGGAAAATCCTTGGGAGTATGGCGGTTACTACGCCTGGGGTGAGACCAAGGAGAAAGATGATTACAGTTGGAGCACCTACAAATGGTGCAACGGCAGTTCTTCTACAATGACCAAATATTGCACCGACAGCTATTTGGGCACAGTAGACAACAAAACCACCCTTGACCCCGAGGATGACGTAGCCCACGTAAAATGGGGCGGCACTTGGCGCATGCCTACGAAGTCTGAGCAAGACGAGTTACGTAACAATTGCATTTGGGTATGGATAACCCTCAATGGTGTTAACGGCTATAAGGTGACTGGTCCAAATGGTAATAGCATATTACTCCTTTCAGCGGGCTACCGTAGTGGTACTTCTGTTATCAACAGAGACTACTACGGCTACTACTGGTCGAGTTCGTTGTACGAAGGCCTCAGCAACGACGCCTGCTGCTTGGGCTCCTACGGCACCTTCTATGACGGCAGCTATGGCTTCTACCGCTATGACCGCTTCTACGGTCGCAGTGTGCGCCCTGTCTCAGAATAAGCGGAAAGGTGAAAAGTGAAAGGTGAAAAAGGAAAAGCTTGTACCTTTCACTTTTCACAATTACCAACACTCCGTGCTGTTGAACCTTGGCTCACGGAACGACAATCTCCATTCGTGTTCTGTTTTTTAGTGCCAATATATCAAAATGACAGACATTGCATTTGTTTTGTCATTCATTTTAAGTAAGTTTGCATTGTCGGTGTATGCCGGTGTTGCAAACTTTTTTGCTTAATTCAAAAAACATAATTCTTATGTTCGACTTGGCGATTATTGGCGGAGGCCCTGCGGGCTATGTGGCTGCCGAAAAGGCGGGTGCAGCGGGGCTTGGTGTTGTTCTGTTCGAGAAGCGTGAACTTGGTGGCGTGTGCCTCAACGAGGGGTGTATCCCCACAAAGACACTGCTCTACAGTGCAAAGATGTATGACCACGCAACGGGTGGCAAAAAATATGGCATCACTGCGGGCGAGGTCACTTATGAGTACAAGAAGATTGCCGACCGCAAGACAAAGGTGGTGCGTAAGTTGGTGGCAGGCATAAAGATGAAGATGGAGGCTGCCGGTGTCACCGTTGTGTGTGGCGAGGCTGTCATTGAACGTGGCGATGCACAGGGTGTTGCAATAGCTTGTGACGGCCAGGTATACGAGGCAAGGAACTTGCTCATTTGCACCGGCAGCGAGGCTTTTGTGCCTCCAATTCCAGGCATTGAGGATAACCCTGCGGTACTCACCAGCCGCGAGATGCTTGCGCTCACCGAGGCTCCTGCAAGCCTTGTTGTCATTGGTGGCGGTGTCATTGGAATGGAGTTCGCAAGTTTCTGTAACTCTCTTGGCATTCCTGTTACCGTCATTGAAATGATGCCTGAGATTCTGGGTGGTATGGACAAGGAGATTGCCGAAGCGCTGCGCGGCATCTATGCCAAGCGTGGCGTGAAGTTTTGCCTGCAGTGCAAGGTTACACGCGTTGAGGGTAATATGGTCTATTATACCGATGCCGATGGCAATGAACAACAGTGCGAGGGCGACAGGGTGCTCGTGAGCATAGGGCGCAGGCCGGTGCTCAAGGGCTACGGTCTTGAGGATTTGGCCGTTGAGGTTGAGCGCGGAATAAAGGTAAACGATGTTATGCAGACGTCACTCCCCAATGTATATGCTGCGGGCGACGTGACCGGCTTCTCGATGTTGGCGCACACCGCAAGCCGCGAGGCCGAGGTGGCGGTGAACTGCATTCTTGGCATTGAGGACAGGATGGAGTACAATGCAATCCCGGGTGTGGTATATACTAACCCCGAGGTTGCCTGTGTGGGGCTTACCGAGGAGCAGGCCGCAGCTGCGGGCATTGAGTACCGCCTGCATAAGCTGCCTATGACCTACGCCGGCCGTTTTGTGGCCGAGAATGACGGACAGACGGGTGTCTTCAAGGCACTTGTATCACCCGCCGGCAGAATCCTTGGTGTGCATATGCTTGGCAATTCGTCGAGTGAATTCATTTGTGCCGCCTGCATGGCAATCACAAACGCTCTTACCGTGGAGCAACTGCAGCGCACGGTGTTCCCGCACCCCACGGTGAGCGAAATGTTGAAGGAGGGCACGCTGTAAAGTGGGCTTTTGAGCCTCTGAAAGGAAAAATTATCAAATTTTTAGGAACATTTGTCCAAAAGTTTAGGTTAGTTCAATAAAAAGCAATTATTTTGCTTAATGAATGATTTTTTTACCAGCTTGTTATATTTTAGAAAAGATGAATGATATGAAAGTTAAACCGGCCAGTGGTAAGTTGGGTGTGATGTGTGTTGGTTTGGGTGCTGTTACAACAACCGCCATCACGGGGGTGCTTATGTCGCGCAAGGGCTTGTCAAAGCCTGTAGGCTCGTTTGCCTGCGAGGGTATCATGCGTGTAGGTAAAGGCAAGGATAAATGCTATAAGGAGGTCAAGGACCTTGTTCCCATTGCTTCACTCGGTGACATGGTGTTCGGCGCATGGGATTTGTACGAGGACGATGCATACGATGCTGCAGTAAAGGCAGCTGTGCTAAAGCCACAGGATGTTGAGCCTGTGAAGGAAGAGCTGAAGGCGATAAAGCCATACAAGGCACTTTTCGACAAGAACTATGCAAGCAACATCGACGGCCCTAACGTGAAGGTGGGTGCTACCCGCTGGGAACTGACAGAGCAGTTGCGCGAGGATATACGTCACTTCAAGGCTGCTAACGGTTGCGACCGCGTGGTGGTCATATGGATTGCCAGCACCGAGAAATTCATTCCACGCAATGATGAGGTTCATGGCAGTTTGAAGGCTTTTGAGGCTGCAATGAAGGCAAATGATGTTGCCAACGTGGCTCCAAGCATGTGCTATGCTTATGCGGCAATGCGCGAGGGCTGTCCTTTTGTGATGGGCGCGCCAAACCTCTGTATTGACATCCCCGCCATGTGGGAGCTTGCCGAGGAGGCCGGTATGCCAATCACCGGCAAGGATTTCAAGAGCGGACAGACAATGATGAAGACTGTGCTTGCCCCCGCATTCTTCACCCGCCAGTTGGGTGTCACAGGCTGGTTCTCTACCAATATTCTTGGTAACCGCGACGGTATGGTGCTCGATAACCCCGAGAACTTCGAGACCAAGCGCCGCAGCAAGACATCGGCATTGGAGAATATCCTTGACAGCGATGTCTACCCCGAACTCTACAGCGATATGTACCACAAAGTGCGCATCAACTATTACCCGCCACGTGGCGACGAGAAGGAGAGTTGGGACAACATCGATATCTTTGGCTGGATGGGCTATCCAATGACAATAAAGGTGAACTTCCTTTGCCGCGACTCAATATTGGCAGCTCCTCTGGTGCTCGACCTCATACTCTTCAGCGACCTTGCACTGCGTGCAGGTGAGAAGGGCATTCAGGAGTTCATGTCGTTCTACAGCAAGGCTCCAATGCACAAGGATGGCGAAAAGCCTGTTCACGACCTCTTCAAACAGTTTGCGATGCTCAAGAACAAGATACGTGAGCTGGCAGGCTACGAGGCTGACCAGGAACTTGACTGATAAAGACTCTACTTTTATATGCAGAAAAACATGTAACTTGCAAAAAGTTGCATGTTTTTTTATCTTTATTATAAAAAGTTGCAATATAAAAAGGGTATATTCTTTAAATATGTGTATATTTGCAGTCATGAAGTAATAAATATACATTTTATGAAAGTAAAGAATTCGCGTCTTGATGCCATACGTCTCATTTTGTCTACGCAAGAGATTGGTTCCCAGGAGGAGCTGTTGAGTGTGCTTGCGCAGGAGGGTTTCAAACTGACACAGGCAACCCTGTCGCGCGACCTTCATCAGTTGCGCGTGGTAAAGACCGTAGGTCTGCAGGGACGCTACAGATATGTGCTCACCCGTCCGCATCAGCAGCGTCACGAATCGAAGAGTGACGATGTACGCCCTGTGACAACACCACAGGAGGCAAGCGGTTTCATGTCGATAAAGTTCTCGGGCAACATGGCTGTAATAAGGACAAAGCCAAGTTATGCAAGCACGTTGGCATATCACATAGATAACCACGACTTCCCGGAGATTCTGGGTACCATAGCCGGTGACGACACGGTGATGCTGGTGGTTGCCGAGGATGCTACAAGGGGCGCGGTGTTGAGAGCATTGAGGAGTATTATACCCAATATATAATAGCAGAGAAGATGGATAACAAGATTTACAATGACGGTATTGACATTATAATAGCAAATGCTTCGCACGAGAAGTATGTGGATGAGATTCTTGATACCATAAGTGCGGCAGCCAAGGTTCGTGGCACGGGTATTGCAAAGCGTACACACGAATACGTGGCACAGAAGATGAAGGAGGGCAAGGCCATCATTGCGCTTGCCGGTGATGAGTTTGCGGGTTTCTGCTACATCGAGAGTTGGGGAAACAAACAATATGTGGCCAATTCGGGTCTCATTGTAAAGGATACGTTCCGCGGTCATGGCCTGGCACGACGCATCAAGCAGAAGGCCTTTGAGCGTTCGCGTGAAATGTGGCCAAATGCCAAACTCTTTGGTCTTACAAGCGGCGGCGCTGTAATGAAAATCAATACCGAACTGGGTTATGTACCGGTGCCTTTCTCGGAACTCACTGATGACGAGGCTTTCTGGAGAGGATGTGAGGGTTGCGTGAACCATGATGTGCTCATGCGCACCGAGCGCCGCTACTGCATATGCACTGCGATGCTATATGACCCTGCGAAACATGGTAAGAAATAATAACAGATAAAAAACGTACAATATATATATGGAAAAGAAAAAAGTTGTTGTTGCATTCAGCGGTGGCCTTGACACATCGTTCACTGTGATGTATCTTGCTAAGGAGAAGGGCTATGAGGTGTATGCAGCATGCGCCAACACCGGCGGTTTCAGCCCCGAGCAGTTGAAGCAGAACGAGGAGAACGCCTACAAACTGGGCGCAAAGGAGTATGTTACACTCGACGTTACGCAGGAGTATTATGACAAGAGCCTGCGTTATATGATATACGGTAATGTGCTGCGCAACGGTACATACCCAATCTCCGTGTCATCGGAGAGAATTTTTCAGGCACTGGCCATTGCGCGCTATGCCAACGAAATTGGCGCCGATGCCATTGCACATGGTTCAACCGGTGCCGGCAATGACCAGATTCGTTTTGACATGACATTCCTTGTGTGTGCTCCCGGTGTGGAAATCATCACCCTCACACGCGACATGACCCTCACACGCGAGTTCGAGGTGAATTACCTTAACGAGCACGGTCTCAAGGCCGATTTTGCAAAGCTCAAATACTCGTACAACGTTGGTCTTTGGGGTACATCAATCTGTGGCGGTGAGATACTTGACTCTACACAGGGCCTGCCCGACAGCGCTTACCTCAAACAGGTAGAGAAGCAGGGCGAGGAGGAGCTACGTCTCACATTCGAGAATGGCGAGCTCAAGGCTGTCAACGGCGAGGAGTTCGGCGACCCTATCAAGGCTATTCAGAAGGTGGAGGAGATTGGTGCACCTTACGGTATTGGCCGCGACATGCACGTTGGCGATACAATCATCGGCATCAAGGGACGTGTGGGCTTTGAGGCTGCCGCCCCTATGCTCATTATTGCCGCACACAAGTTCCTCGAGAAGTACACACTGAGCAAGTGGCAACAGTACTGGAAGGACCAGGTGGCCAACTGGTATGGCATGTTCCTGCACGAGAGCCAGTACCTTGAGCCTGTGATGCGCGACATTGAGGCAATGCTCGAGAGCTCGCAGCGCAATGTAACAGGTACTGCAATCCTCAAGCTCATGCCAAAGCATTTTGAGACAGTGGGAGTTGATTCACCAAATGACCTTGTGAAGAACAAGCTTGGTGAGTATGGCGAGGTGCAGAAGGGCTGGACTGCCGAGGATGCAAAGGGTTTCATCAAGGTTACCTCTACTCCTTTGCGTGCATATTATGCCAATCATCCCGATGAAAAGATTTGATATTCATAAGTTTGATATATCTTTGTAACCAAGTCAAACATTTTTTGAACAGTTACTTCATTATATATGATAAAAGTTGGAATTATTGGTGGTGCGGGATACACTGCAGGCGAACTCATTCGTCTGTTGCTGTTGCACCCCGAGGTTGAGATAAAATTCATTCACAGCACAAGCAATGCCGGCAATAATATAACCGATGTGCACGGTGGCCTGCTTGGTGAGACTGACCTGGTGTTTACCGATGAACTGCCGTTTGAGGAGATTGACCTTCTCTTCTTCTGTACAGCGCACGGCGATACACGCAAGTTCATGGACAGTCACGCTTTGCCCGATGAGCTGAAGGTGATAGACCTCTCGATGGACTATCGCATAAAGAGCAATGACCACGATTTTATATACGGCCTGCCCGAGCTTAACCGCCGTAATACATGCAAGAGCCGTTATGTGGCAAACCCCGGCTGTTTTGCTACCTGCATTGAACTTGGATTGTTGCCGCTTGCCAAGGAGCATCTGCTCAAGGGCGATGTGTCGGTGAATGCGATAACAGGCAGCACTGGCGCGGGTGTGAAGCCTTCGTCAACAACCCACTACAGTTGGAGAGACAACAACATAAGCATATACAAGCCGTTCGAGCACCAGCATGTGCCCGAGATTATGCAGAGCGGCAAGCAGCTGCAGCCCGATTATGACGGTAGCATCGATTTCATCCCTTATCGTGGCTGTTTCCCACGTGGCATATTTGCTACGCTTGTGGTGAAGTGCGACCTTGATATCGAGACATTGTATAAGCTGTACACAGCATATTATGAGCGTGACTCCTTCACGCATGTCGTGGAGCGCCCGATAGACCTTAAACAGGTTGTGAACACCAACAAATGTCTCTTGCACCTTGAGAAGCATGGCGACAAGCTGCTCATAACATCGGTAATTGACAATCTGCTCAAGGGTGCAAGCGGTACAGCCGTACATAATATGAATCTCCTCTTCGGCCTTGCCGAGACTGTTGGTCTGCAACTGAAGCCATCGGCATTCTAAAACAATCTAAAGGTAAGATTACAATGAATCTGTACGATGTATATCCGCTCTTTGATGTCAATATTGTAAAGGGCGAAGGCTGCAAGGTGTGGGACGACAAGGGTAACGAGTATCTTGATCTTTATGGCGGTCTCGCAGTAATATCCATAGGTCACGCACCCCCTAAGTATGTCGATATGATAAGCCATCAGGTTGCAACGCTCGGCTTCTATTCCAATTCTGTCATCAACACTCTGCAACAGCGTGTGGCGGCAAAGTTGGGCAAAATAAGCGGGTACGAGGATGATAACCTTTTCTTCATAAACTCCGGTGCCGAGGCGAACGAGAATGCTCTCAAGCTCTCTTCGTTCAAGAACGGCAAACGTCGTGTGATAGCTTTCAAGAAGGCATTCCACGGCCGCACTTCACTTGCCGTGGAGGTAACCGACAATCCAAAGATTGTAGCTCCCATCAATGCAAACGGCCATACTACATTTGTGCCTATGGGCGACGTTGATGCTGTGCGTGCCGAGATTGAGAAGGGTGATGTTACAGCAGTCATCATTGAGGGTATACAGGGTGTAGGTGGTGTGCAGATACCGTCGCCGGTATTCCTGCAGCAGCTGCAGCTGTTGTGCAACGAGACGGATACCACTCTGATTCTTGACGAGATACAGAGCGGTTGTGGCCGTAGCGGCAAGTTCTTCGCGCACCAGTGGGCAGGCATAAAGCCCGACGTCATTACACAGGCCAAGGGTATCGGCAACGGTTTTCCTGTGGGTGTGGTGCTCATAAGCCCCAAGTACCAGGCTGTGTATGGCGAACTTGGAACTACTTTCGGCGGCAATCACCTTGCGTGTGCTGCTGTTGAGGCTGTGCTTGACGTGATGGCGGAGGAGAATCTGCTCGACAATGTGAACAGGGTAGGTGAGTGGTTGCTTGCCGAACTGAAGAAGATTGATGGCATTAAGGAGGTGCGCGGCCAGGGCCTGATGATTGGTATTGAGTTTGACGAACCTGTAAAGGACATCCGTAGCAAACTGCTCTTTGAGGAACGTGTCTTCACCGGCGTGAGCGGCACAAACACCATCCGTCTTTTGCCGCCTTTGACATTGACTATTGAGCAGGCAGGTCTCTTTATTGACAAGTTCAAGAAAACGTTAAAAACTGAAAAGTGAAAGCGGAAAGCCGAGTGCAAATTATGTTATATAACAAAAAAACACAGCAATGCTGTGTTTTTTTTGTTTTCACCTTTCCGTTTTCCGCTTTCACCTAGATTATAGCTTCAACCAGTCGGCGGGGTTGAGCAGTGTCTTTTCGCAGTATAGCTGGAACAGCAGTTTGGGGTTGCCGTCCTCAACATCTTTGGTGACGTCGCCTATTATAGTACCGGCTTTTATCTCATCGCCGCTCTTTACCTTTACATTCTCTACATTGCAGTATACCGATATGTACTTGCCGTGGCGCACCAGTACGCATGTGTAGTCGTTGTGGTGGAACACCGTTGATACAGTGCCTTCAAAGATTGCACGTGCCTTTGCGCCTTTCGTGCCCTTGAAAGTGATGCCGCCGTTGTTTATCATGACGCTTCCCTTGCCTGCTACGGCATTCCTCTCGCCAAACTTGTCAACAAGCAGGTAGGCACCGGTCATTGGTACCGGCATCTTTCCCTTGTTGCTTTGGAATGTGCCCGACATCTTTGCCATGCCGGCATCTTCCTTGTATTTGCTACTATCCTTGCCGGGTGTCTTCTTGCCGGCAGCCTGCTGGGCTTTCCTCTCTTTCTCCTTTTCGGCAGCAATTACCTTTTCAACCTCGCGCTTTATGGCGGCATTGAGTTTGTCGAGTTCGGTGCGCTTCTTCTTCAGTTCGGCCTGCACCTTCTTCTTCTCCTTTTCAAGGCCTGCAATGATGCTCTTTTGCTCCTTTTCGAGTTTCTGTATGCGTGCGCGCTCTGTCTCCTGTTCCTTAAGTGACTCCTTCTTGGCTGCGCGTGTCTTTTCAAGCTCGTCGCGTTTTGCCTTCAGCTCTGACTGTTTCTCTTCCAACTCACCAATTCTCTTTTTAAGGCTGTCGGCAAGCTCCTTGTGGGCATTCATATAACTGTTGGCATAGCGGTAGCGACGTGCCATCCTGTTGAAGTCGTCGGCCGAGAAGATGAACAGCATCTTGTTGCCGAAATTGTTGTGCTTGTGTGCCTGGCGCAGTGCCTCGGCATACTCGTTGCGCGATATCTCCACGCCTTTCTCTTTCTCGGCTATATCATTGTCAAGGGTCTTTATCTCCTGGTTGGTCGTCGCCATCCTGTTGTCAAGAGCCTTTACCTCCTTCTGCAACAGGTTCACAAGTGTCCTGTACTCCTCAATCTTGGCTGTAACGATTTTCAGGTTGGCCAATCGGCTGTTTATGTCCTTTTGTGAGGAGGTGAGTATGGCCTCTTTCTCCTTTATCTCCTTGCGCAGGCTGTTTGCCTTGCTGCGCAGGCTCTCGACAGAGCCGCTTTGCGCCTGCACGCCTGTCAATGCAAGTAAAGTGAAGAGGAGCAGAAGTATATGCCCCAGTGTATGGTTCTTCATGGTAATTATTTTATTGACTTAATAAAGTCTCCGATGCTCTGTTTGCGGTAGCTGCTGTTGACGTTACGGGTAGTGAGGCTGAATGACTTGTTGCTTGCTTTGTTGAGCACGAAATCAAGCTTTATTGCTGCGTCGCCCTTGAAATTGAGTGACATTTCGTTGGGGAACATTATGTTGTCGAGCCTTGCAAAGCCCGCATAGTCGCATTTTATGCTCTCGCCGGTGCTGCTTAGTCCGTTGCATGAGACAAGCATGCCACTCTCCTTGTCAACGAGAAAACTATACTGCATGGCTGTGTTCCCTTTTGTTGCAATGTGGTAGTTCTCCCCTTTCTCTTCAACCGCCAGCTCTTTCACGCCCTGGCAAGCGAGGCGTCCGTCGGGCAGGAAGGCATAGTCAAGGAAAATGGCCTCAATGACCTTGTAGTTGATGCCCGATAATCCTATGGCTTTTGCCTCGGAGTAGGGAACCTCGGTGTATGTCTTGGAGAGCTTGTTTATGAAACGGATCTCCTTGGGCGTGAATTCAATGCATGCTGCCTCAATGATTCCCAGTGGAGTGATGCTTATCTGCACCCCTTCGTTTCTCTTTACACGCAGCTTGCCTTTGAGACTGATGTCGCTTCCGCTGACATTGAGCCTGATGTTTGCGTTGGCAGACAGGTGCTGAAGGGCAACCGTATCGGGTGTTACAGCCGCCAGGCCGTCAATGATGATACTCTCTTCTATTCCCTCTTCCTGACTCTGCTGCAGAGCGCTCTTTGATTTACAGCCTGCAAGCAACAGAGTGAATGCCAGCAGGACAAACATGCTTTTCTTAATGTTTTGCACCATTGTAGTATTTGCGTTTCTTTTTCTTCTTTTTCAATATATCACTCTCTTCGTCACCGGCATCAAGTGCTTTCTGCCAATATGTGACAGCCTTCTCAATGTTGCCGCACTTTGCGAAAATGTCGCCTATGTGATGAAGTACGACCGGGCTTATCTCTTCGCCCAATGAAATGATTTTCTCGGCATATGCCTTTGCTTCCTCGTAGCGCTTGAGCTTGAAGAGAATCCATGCGTAGGTGTCGAGGTAGGTCTGGTTCCCGGGCTCTGCGGTGATGGTCTTGTGACTCATGTCCAATGCCTTCTGCAGCTCCTTGTCCTCAAGTGACAGGAAATAGGAGTAGTTGTTGAGGACATCGAGCTTGTAGGGGTCATACACCAGTGCCGAGTCATATGCCGCATAGGCCTCCTTTTTCATTTCAAGCTCATGGTATGTGTCACCCACGATGGTGAACACTGCTGCCACAACACTCGGGTCGGTCTCGGCATCGCGTTTTTCAAGCCCCTCCAGATATATGTCTATGCTCTCCTTCTTGTTGCCGAGCATGTAAAGTGACAGGCCCTTGTAGAAATGGAGCTCCAGATGCTGTGGCAGGAACATCAAGGCCTCATCGGCATATTTGAATACCGCATCCTTGTCATCGTCCTCTATTGCATATTGCAACAGTTTTATGATTGTGCCTATGTTCTCTGCATCAT
This sequence comes from Bacteroidaceae bacterium, assembly GCA_045644005.1. GTDB lineage: Bacteria > Bacteroidota > Bacteroidia > Bacteroidales > Bacteroidaceae > HGM04593. The sequence goes on from JAZRGF010000192.1 coordinate 14,091, forward strand.
ATTCCACAATCTTTTCATATACAGGAATGAGCTGGCTCTTGTCGGCTTTTTTGTACTCAAGGTAGTCGGCATAGGACTGGTGCAGCTCCAGTTGGTCAAAGGGTTGTTGCAACAGTTCCTGATACAACTCAAGGACATATGCGCTGTCGGTTCTCTCCTTGTACAGTGCATAATCCACAAGATAGCTCACACGCTCCTGTGTCCCGAGCTTTCCGTTCTTTATCAATGTCTCCATTGCACGGCACAGGGCTTCGTCATCTTCTGTCATGGCATATAGCACAACCAGTGCAGACTGCGCCAGCACGTCGTCGGGCATCTTGGCCAGTACGTCAAGGTAAATCTTTTCGGCGAGCGCGAACTCACCGGTCATTCCGTATACTTCGCCAAGGAGTATTGTAAGGCGATAGTCGTCGGGGTTCTCCTCAATCTCTTTCCTTATTATGGCGATCATCTCCTCGTGCCTGCCAAGGTGCATGTACATCTGTAGCCTACGTGTAGTAAGTTCCCCTGTCTTGCCCTCAATGCTTTCAATGCGGTCAAGCATTTCAAGCGCCTTTTCATAGTTGTCGTCCCTGTAGTAAAGGGAGTAGAGTGATTTGTATATCTCCTCCTTTGAGTGTGCTGTGGCTACAATCCTCTCATATACGGCAATGGCGGCCTTCCAATTGCCCAGCCTTGCATATTGGTTCACCAATGCGTCGTTGTAATCCTCGTTGTCGGGGTTTTCCTTGACGATAGCCTCGAGCAGGCTGCTGGCAATGCTGTCCTTACCCAGGAGAGTGTAGTATGGAGCCAAAAGGAATTTTGTGGTTGCCGATGTGGGGTCGAGCCGCAGGCAGTATTCAAGCATTTCATATGCCTCGTCATACCTCCCCTGTTCCTGGAGCGACACAGCCTCCAAATGAAAATAATCGACGGCACGCTTGCGTGCGTCGATATTGTTTCCGTCATTCTGCGCTTTTACCGTAAACGGCAGCAATAACAGGAGTATGAGTGTTATGTATTGCAATGTCTGCTTCATACACAGTCTGCGGGGATACATTAGACACCGGTGTGCCCGAATCCTCCCGCGCCGCGGTCGGTCTCGTCCAGCACTTCGCACTCGCACCATTCAACCTGCTCATGGCGTGCAATCACCATCTGCGCGATACGTTCGCCGTCGGTTATTGTAAAGGGTTCGCTGGAGAGGTTTACAAGTATAACGCATACCTCGCCGCGGTAGTCGGCGTCAATGGTGCCTGGTGAATTGAGCACGGTGATACCTTTCTTTATTGCAAGGCCGCTGCGTGGGCGCACCTGTGCCTCATAACCTTGTGGCAAGGCCATAAAGAGTCCGGTGGGGACAAGCTTCCTCTCCAATGGTTGCAGCACTATTGGGGTGTCTATGTTCGCTCTAAGGTCCATACCTGCCGACAGCGCTGTCGCATATGACGGCAACTCGTGTTTTGACTTGTTTATTATTTCTACTTTCATACTGTCTATATAAATGTGTTGTCGAGGGTTTTGTTCAATTCTCCTCTTTTATGTTCTCTTCTGTTTCGTTGAATACCTTGTCGGCTCCCGATGTGAGTCTGATGGCTTCGGGATGCTCGCGTATGAAGGACTCAATGTAACGCATTCTGGTGCTGTCCTGCATCTCATCGACTGTGATGAGAAGGCCGGTCTCCTCTACGTTGCCGAAGTCATGGTTTACTGCGGTGCCAAAAATCTTCATAGTGGGCGACAGTCCCATATATGCATTCACCATAGGCGGTATTGTAAGGCCGAACTTGCGTACCTCCTGTTTCAACACCCTGTAATCCTCCTTAAATGTCTCCTCCTTGAAGATTGCGGCAAGTTCCTGCTCGTCGGTCTCAAGCTGCAGCGGGTCGACCGGCATCACAAGGCCGTCCTTGTCGGGGAAATGCTTCTTCAGGAAGTAGAGAATCATGTCGCGTGCCTTTGTCAGGTACGATGGGTACATGGTTACTTTTCCGTAAAGGTATTTCACGTCGGGTATTACAACGGTGAGTGCTCCAAGGCCGTCCCACAGGTTGTCGAGTGCGAAAAGGCTCTTTGAACCCATGCGTGTCGACTGGTACTCGAGTGAAACGAACGCACGTCCCAGTTCAACGGTGTATGGCAATACCTCATTGAGGAACTTCTCCGAGAAACGGAACATGCCGTGAGCTGTGGCTATTATTGGTTCGCCCTTCTCGTCAAAGCGCACGTCCTTGCCGTGGATGTATCGGTAGCCGCCAATGATGTCATTCTCCTCGGGGTTCCACACAATTAGTTGCTTGTATGGCACCTCCATGGTGTCGAACTCGTCAATGTCGACCTCTTTGCCTGTACCGCCGCCGGATGCACGGAATGCAATCTCGCGCAAGCGGCCAATTTCGCGCATCACGTTGGGAGCGTTGAATGCCGTTACTATGTAAATCTCATTGTCGCTACGGTGTGTGAAACGCAATAATTTGTCTTCAGTAAGTTCTGCCTTCAACAGTTCCTTGGGAACAGGTGCTATAATGTCTTTCATACTTGTGCCTGTTATTGTTTATAGTGCATAGACAACATCCTGGACATGCTGCGCCCATTCGGTAGCGCTCTTTGACTTGTCGAATGTCTGCCAGGGTATAGGCTTGCCAATGGTTACCTTGAACTTTTTGTTCTTGTTCTTGAACATTTCGTCACTGAGGTAGAGCATGGCGATGTTGAACTTGAGCCCAAGGAATTTGCCTATGTTGGCAAGGCGATAGAAGAATTTTGAGTTTTCGCCCTCGAAATGGATGGGGACAATATCGCGTTGCGACTGTATGCTCTTTGTGATGAATGTCTTTTTCCAAGGAAGGTCTTTCACAACCCCCTTTCTTTTGCGTGAACACAGGCCTGCAGGGAAAATCACAATGTGGTTCTCGCTCTGGAATGCGGCATTCACCTGTTGCGGGAGGTCGCGTGCCTGCTTGCCTGTCTTGTTGATGGGTATCCAAAACGATGATATCTGTGGAAAATTCATCAATAGGTCGTTTGCAAGGAACTTGATTTTGCCGTCATATACGGGTCCCAGGATGTGTGCCAGTCCAAGTCCGTCCTGTGCACCAAGCGGGTGGTTGCTGACGAATGTATAACGGCGGTCATCATGTGGGAGGTTCTCGAGCCCATGTACTTCAAACGAGTTGTTGAAGTATTCCATGAAGGCGCTGATGAAATCAAGACCATCTTTGTGACCGAAGGTACGCAGAGCCTCGTTAACCTCGTCCTGATGGATAATCTTCTTGAGGTAAGAGACCACGAACTTGGGTATATATCGTGCTTTTTTACCGGCTTTTGCCTTGAGAATAGACTCTATGTCTATTTGGATTATGTTGCTCATAGTCTTTGAATCCGATTATAAATGTTATAATGCTTCTTCTTGTGTCGGACATCCGGTATGTCCGCCATTTACCGCAAATATACGAATAATAATTATAAACAGTTTAAAATTCTTTTAAAAAGTTGTTTGGGTATGTGCTTGAAAAGCAGGCACAAACCGGGGCGGAAAATATGGAGCCGCCATCCGCATAAGCGGACAGCGGCTCTGTGTGTGTCATTCGTCGCTTCTGTTTTGTGTTTGTCTTATATCCTTTATTATTGTCCTTGATACGGCGAAAAGGAATATGGACAGCAGGCCTGTGTTGCACAGCATCTTTACAATGCTGTTGCTGCCGGGTATCATCAAGGAGCCACCGTACAATGCTCCAAAGAGCAAGGTGTACCCAATAATGCTCTTCAGGTCATAGTTGATGGCATTCCTCCTCTGTCCAATGATGTATGAGAGCAGCATTGCGGCAAAGTAACCTGTGAACGAGGCCCATGCGCATGCAATGTAACCATATCGTGGTACAAAGATTATATTTACGGCAAACAGCAGGGCGCAGCCTATGAATGAGAAGATGGCACCCCAGTATGTCTCGTCGTTCAGCTTGTACCAGAATGACAGGTTGAAGTATATGCCCATGAATATTTCGGCAGCCATCACAATTGGCACAACCTTCAGTCCATCCCAATAGTTGCGGTTAATGATGTACTTGAGGATGTCCATGTAGAATACCACTACAAGGAATGCCAACAATGCCATGATGATGAAATACTTCATGGCCTTGGCATAGAGGGCCTTGCTGTCCTTCTGCTTGCTGTTGCTGAAGACGAACGGTTCATATGCGTAGCGGAATGCCTGCATGAGCATGGCCATGATGGCAGCAACCTTGACCGACGCTCCATATACACTTAGCTGCTGTATGCCCTTTTCGCCCGGGACAAGCCATGTGTATATCACCTTGTCGGCATTCAGGTTCAGTATTCCTGCAATGCCAAGCAATAGCAGCGGCCATGAGTATTTGAGCATCTCCTTCAGCAGTCCCTTGTCAAGCGTGGGGCGGAACATCTTTATCTCCGGGATGAAGAACAGGGTGATGCCAGCCGTGCATACGAGGTTGATGAAGAATACATAGAAGGCCTGGTTGTCGGGGAAATATATTCTGCCGAAGAGTTCCGGATTCCTTGAGTGCAGGTAGGGTAGCGCAACAAACACAAACAGGTTGAGTGCTATGTTGGTGAATATGTTGAGCAGTTTTAGTGCTGCGAACTTTATTGGTCGTTTTTGGAACCTGAGCAGTCCGAAGGGGATTGCCTGCAGTGCATCAAGGGCTACCACCACTGCCATCATGCCAATGAACTCGGGGTGTGCCTCGTAGCCAAGCGCTCCGGCAACGGAGGGTAGGAAACAGAAGATGGCAAGCAGGAACATGCCACATAGCGCGCCGATGACCTGCATTGACATTGAAAAGACCTTTGGGACATTGGCATTCTCCTTGCTTGCAAACCTGAAGAAGGTTGTCTCAAAGCCGAATGTGAGGATGACAAGCAGCACAGCTGTCCAGGCATATACGTTTGTCACTATACCATAGTTCCCGCTCTCTACACTCATCTTGGCTGTGTACAATGGTACAAGCAGATAGTTGAGAAAGCGTCCTAAGATGCTGCTCAAGCCATATATGGCGGTCTCTTTGAGCAGTGATTGCAGTTTACCCATTTCCTTTTTACTGTTTTAGAACAGCGTCCCCTGTTCGTCGTTGTTGAAGCGGCTCTTGCCCAAATGCTTGTAGGCAAGGTCGGTGACCTCGCGGCCGCGTGGGGTACGCTTGATGAATCCCTCCTTTATGAGGTAGGGCTCATAAACCTCCTCAATGGTACCGGTGTCCTCGCTCAATGCTGTGGCAATGGTGCCTATGCCCACAGGACCGCCCTTGAACTTGTCGATGATGGTGCAGAGAATCTTGTTGTCAATCTCATCCAGGCCGTACTTGTCGATGTTCAGTGCCTCGAGTGCCATCTTGGCAATGTCGTTTGTTATGTGTCCGTTACCCATTACCTGTGCGAAGTCGCGCACACGGCGCAGCAGGGCATTGGCAATACGTGGCGTACCGCGGCTGCGGCGTGCTATCTCATATGTCGCATCCTCGTCGAACGAGACACCAAGTATCTGTGCCGAGCGGCTTATGATGCCGGCAAGCGTCTTGCTGTCATAGTATTCGAGGTGCATGTTTATGCCGAAACGTGCACGCAACGGTGCTGTGAGCAGTCCGCTACGTGTGGTGGCGCCAATGAGCGTGAAAGGGTTGAGGTCAATCTGTATCGACCTCGCCGACGGACCCTTGTCAATGAGTATGTCAATGCGGTAGTCCTCCATTGCCGAATAGAGGTACTCCTCTACAATGGGTGACAGGCGGTGTATCTCATCAATGAACAGCACGTCGTTCGGTTCCAGCGATGTAAGTATGCCGGCCAGGTCGCCAGGCTTGTCGAGCACCGGGCCCGATGTTACCTTGAAGCCTACGCCAAGCTCGTTGGCAATGATGTTGCTCAATGTTGTCTTTCCCAATCCCGGAGGTCCGTGGAGCAGGACGTGGTCGAGCGACTCGCCACGCATCTTTGCGGCCTGCACGAAAATCCTGAGGTTGCTTACAATCTTCTCCTGACCGTTGAAGTCGGGGAAAGAGAGTGGCCTCAGGGAGTTCTCGAACTCCTTGTCGCTGTTCTTGCCGCGTATGTTGAAATCTCCGCCCATATGTTGTTTCTCTATTTTAAACCTTAATTAGCTTTGTCTATGCAAAAATAGTATATACAATGGTATTTTAAAAAATCATCGGCTGCTTTTTATATGCCCCACCTGATTAAAGCGGCAATGATGACAAGTACTACAAACAGCAGCACCCCTCTCTTTTGAGCTTTTGTAAAATTGAAAAAGTTTTTCACGTTATTTAATTGAATATAGGTGGATTATATGAAAAGTTGCACTACTTTTGTTGCCTTTTATAAGGCAAAGTTATAAATAAAGTTGTTACTATACTGTTTTGTGCAATAAACTCTTTGAAGAAAATGATAAAATTCCTGCTGAAGCGATACCTGTTGACACTGCTGACATTGATTCTTATCCTGTGTCTTACCTTCTACAAGCCTGTAGGTGTTACACGTACAAGTACCGTTATTGAGATTGACAAGATTGTGCATTTTGTGATGTACTTCACGCTGTGTGCAGTGTTCTGGTTCGAGACTTTCAAAATTACCTTGAAGCCCAAACCTTTTCTGATGGCTCTGTTTGCTGTTGTGCTGCCAATAATATTCAGTGGCATAATGGAGTATCTGCAGTATCTGCTCACGTCCTACCGCACCGGCGATTTCGACGATTTCGTATTCAACACGATTGGTGTGCTGGCAGCTCTGTTGTTCAGTCTTTTTGTGACACGGCCTTATATGCTTGCGCGTAGAAAAAAATAAGCCGGCAAATTATTGCCAGCTTTTATAGGGGAAACGTGTAAGTCGGGAGTTGTAGTAGCGCTTGTCGCCGGTAACCTCCTCGCCAATGAATGCTGGTTTCTCAAAGTGCTCTCCGGCATCGCTCAATTCCACCTCGGCAACCACAAGCCCTTCGTTTTCGCCAAAGAATTCATCTACTTCAAAAATGTGCCCGCCATGCTTCACTAGGTGGCGCACCTTGTCTATGATGGCATCGTTGCATATTTTCAGCAGCTCCATAGCCTCGGCTACAGGTATCTCCTTCTCCCACTCATAGCGGCTCAATCCGCCGTCGCGCGACGGGCCTTTTATAGTGATGTAGCCTTTGTCGCCACGCACCCTCACGCGGGCCGAATTGCCGCCTTCGCGGCATAGATAGCCTTGTGCAATGCGGTCGCTCTGGAAGGCAAGCGCCTTGTAGCTGTCATCTATGACAAGGAATTTTCTCTCTATCTCAAGCATGTTTTTTAAAGGTGAAAGGTTAAAGGGAAAAGGTTAAAGCGGAAAACGGAAAGCTGTGGTTAGTTGTTTTCACTTTTAACCGCACTCTGTGCGCTTGAACCCGCTCACGCTCGGCATAGCAAAAACAAGTTTTTTCTCTGCTCTCGCTTACTCGCGGCTTTCAGTTTTCCGCTTTCAGTTTTGTTACTCTCCCTTGTCGGCGAATTCCATGAGGTAGGCCTTTATGAAACCGTCAATCTTGCCGTCCATCACGCCGTTGACGTCCGATGTCTGGTAGCCTGTACGGTGGTCTTTTACGCGGCGGTCGTCGAATACATAGCTACGTATCTGTGAACCCCACTCAATCTTCTTCTTGCCGGCCTCCACCTTTGCCTGTTCCTCCATGCGGTGCTGCATCTCCTTGTTGTAGAGGATTGAACGCAACTGGCGCATTGCATTCTCCTTGTTCTTGGGCTGGTCGCGGGTCTCGGTGTTCTCAATGAGAATCTCCTCCTCGGCACCGGTATATGGGTCTTTGAACTGGTAGCGGAGTCGTACACCAGATTCCACCTTGTTCACGTTCTGTCCACCGGCACCACCGCTTCGGAATGTATCCCATGATATGCGTGCGGGTTCAATCACAACCTCAATGCTGTCATCTACAAGCGGAGTGACGAATACCGAGCTGAACGATGTCATTCGCTTGCCCTGTGCGTTGTAGGGGCTCACACGTACCAGACGGTGAACTCCGTTCTCGCCCTTGAGGTAACCGTAGGCATATGGACCCTGCAATTCAAGAGTTACGGTCTTTATACCGGCATCCTCGGCCTCCTGCAGGTTGGCAACAGCCACCTTGTAGCCGTTGGACTCGGCCCAACGCATGTACATACGCATGAGCATGCTTGCCCAGTCCTGTGCCTCGGTACCGCCGGCACCCGAGTTGATTTTCAGCACGCAATCCATGTCGTCGGCCTCGCCGCGGAGCATGTTCTTGAGTTCAAGCTCCTCAATGGCTGTGAGTGCACGTGCATATGCATCGTCAACCTCGTGCTCTTCAACCATCTCCTCGCGGAAAAGTTCCATAGCCATCTCGGCCTCCTCGGTGCGGTTGTTCACCTCCTTGTAGCCCTCGATCCATGCCTGCAGAGCCTTCACTTTCTTCATCTGTGCCTCGGCCTTCTTGGCGTCGTCCCAAAAACCGGGAGCCTGCGTGCGGAGCTGTTCCTCCTCAACCTGTATAATCTTTTCGTCAATGGATAGGTATTGTTTAAGGGCGGCTGTGCGCTCCTTGATGTCCTTCAACTGGTCGGCTGTAATCATCTTTGTTGTGTTCTATATTAATTATTGTGCGAAGATACAACGATATTCAAAAATACGCAAATATAACGCGCGCGTAAAGGGTGTTTATTCGTTCCATTAATGCTTTTTGTTGAAAAAATACTGTCCGTTGGTTTTGTTTATGCGTCATGGCTGTTGTACCTTTGCACCCCAAAGAAGAAACTATATGAAAGTAAGTGAAGCGAATGTTAAACAGGCTGTCGAGCTGCTGAAAGTTCTTATAAGCACGCCGTCTGTCAGCCGCGAGGAGGGCGATGCTACCGACAAGCTCCAACTCTTCATTGAACGTGGAGCGTCGGTGAGGTGCGATGTGCGCCGTCACTTGAACAACCTGTGGTGCGTGGCTCCCGGTTTTGATGCTTCGCGTCCCACGCTGTTGCTCGATGCCCACATTGATACCGTAAAGCCGGTGGCAGGGTGGAGCAAGCATCCTTTCACCCCCATTGTGGAGGGTGATGTCATCTATGGCCTTGGCAGTAACGATGACGGTGCCTCGTTGGTCACTCTTTTGCAGGTGTTCTATCAGATATGTCAGAAACCACAGAACTATAACACGATATTCCTCGCCTCGGCCGAGGAGGAGGTGTCGGGTGCAAACGGCATTGAGGCCGTGTTGCCACATCTTCCCGCCATAAACTGTGCCATTGTGGGTGAGCCCACATCAATGCAGCCGGCGGTGGCAGAAAAGGGTCTCATGGTACTTGATTGTGTAGCCGACGGCGTGTCGGGGCACGCTGCGCGTAACGAGGGTGTCAATGCTCTCTACAAGGCCATTGCCGATATTGAGTGGTTCCGTGGACATAACTGCACAAGAACATCGGAACTTTTGGGCGACGTGAAGGTGACTGTCACCCAGATAAATGCCGGTACACAGCACAATGTAATCCCCGACAAATGTAGCTATGTGGTTGATATACGCAGTAACGAGTGTTACTCGAACAAAGAGCTGCTCGGGATTATAAAGTCGAATGTTGGCAGCAGTGTCACAGCTCGTTCAACAAGGCTCAACTCCTCGTTCATACCGTTGGAGCATCCGCTTGTGAAGCGTGCTGTTGCCATGGGTGGTGTGCCTTATGGCTCGCCCACACTCTCCAACAACTCTTTGCTCGCTGGTATTCCTGCATTGAAGATGGGCCCCGGTGACACTGCACGTTCACATACCGCCAATGAATATGTCCTCATTAGCGAAATACGCGACGGCATTGAAAAGTTCTGTACAATGCTCGATGGACTGAAATTATAGAATAATATTCTGTACAACAATAAAGAGGGCAGGTTCATAAATCCGTAATGGAGATATGAACCTGCCCTCTTTTTATCTCATTGCCAGCGCCTTGTTCTCGCAGGCTTCCATTATCTCGCGTTCACCTTCGCCCTTGTCGTTGATGCCGCACAGGTGCAGTATGCCGTGGATTATTACACGGTGCAGTTCCTGCTCGTATGTTGCACCTACCTGTTCGCTGTTGCTGCGAACGGTGTCCAGCGATATGAAAAGGTCACCGCTGATGACATCATCCTCGCAGTAGTCGAAGGTGATTATGTCGGTGTAGTAGTCGTGCTGCAGATACTCGCGGTTCACTTCAAGTATCTTTTCGTCGTCGCAGAAGATGTAGGCGATATCGCCCACCTTCTTACCGTATGAGGCTGCAACGGCCTTTATCCATGCTGTTGTCTCACGTCTCTTTATTGCGGGCATCTTCACGCCCTCGGTCTGGTAGCTTATCATAATGTTATTGATTTTACCACAAAGTTACAGAAATCAAATTAAAACGCAAATTCCCTTTGGCTTTTAGTGGTTTTTGTATATATTCGCAGTGTGCTTGAGCATACCGGGCACAGGACATTTGAAATAATTTGCTCAATAGCCTTCAGAATCACCACCTCGGAAAGTTTAGAGCATAACAACACATGTTGGGAGTTTGTGCTATAAGTGCAGGCTCTGCCAATTGTGTTGTGGTTTGTGGTGAACCTTGAAGGCGTTGGCGAAAGTCTGCGCTTTTCTTTTTTATGGTGAGTGCAGGCATTGGGTAATGGCAATGTTGCACAAAACTATAAAAACAAAACACAATGAAAAGAATTACTTTTTTGGTTGCAGCACTCTGCTTGTTGCAAGTGAATGTAAATGCACAGACGTTGGAGAATGTTTCAACTGTTAGAGATTTTCTTAGCCCTGTCCCTCTTGAATATACAGTAAGTGGAAAAGCAAAACTTTTTTACGAAACAATCAATCAAGATATGACAAATGTTTCTTTTGTATTTTATAATGATGACTTCTATGATTTGAAAGAGATTGTAATGTCGTATGATGAGTATAAAAGAATTTTGAATCCTGAGTATTACAACTATGATAATGCAGCGTGTGAGATTGACTTTCTATCTTTTACAGAGACGATGTTTAATGATGATGAAAAATTAGAATACATAAGGATGGTTGGCAAAGACGAAGCGGAAATTGTAAATGAGGATGGTGAGGTGTTGCTTACTATAGACACAAGTGGGTTTAAACATGAGCCTGAAGCGACGATGTTCAGATGGAATAATAAAGATTATCTTTATTTATATGATGAGTATGGAAATAAAAATCTCTATGCCATTAACAAAAACGGGAGCGAAAGCAATATCTCAAAAGTAAAAACTATTTCGGGGTTGAGCGCTTTCCCGGCTCTAGCCAAGAGAAACAATTTTGTGGATGTTACAATAGATGAGGCTTCTGCTGCTGCCGGTGGCGAGCTTGTTGTTGTCGATAACATCGGTCGCATTATTACAAAGCAGTCGTTTGCACCCGGACAGACAAAAGTACAAGTGTCAACAGATCGTATGAGAAGCGGTGTATATAACATTACATTAAACAACGGTTCACAAATTGAGAACGCACGAATTATTGTGAAGTAAACATTAACTGACAACTTGTTGATATATTGCAGTAGCCTCTGGATTTTTAGGGGCTATTGTTGTATATGTATGGGTGTGTTCTATTGGTCTCATTACAAAAGGTAATTCGTCGCTGAAAGCGAAAGGGCAGCGTTGGGAAGCACAGCGAGCAGCCGAGCAATGCTTGGAAACAGGTGGCATGATGTTTGAGCGCAGCGAGTTCTTGCCGCCCCAAGCATTGCGACAAGCAGCGAGTGGCGAGGTGTGCACCGACTGAAAGATGTCGCAAAGCGACTCTTGAACAAAGGAAGCACCGAATGCTGTACACGACTGCCCACGTTTTTCGTCCTTTTTCAAAAAGGACAGAAAGAAAGACTTGAAGAAAATACAGAAGAGTATTAAAGGTTGAGAACGCATATGAAAATATTCCACATACTCCCCACCAAAAAAGCTTTTGTAGGTGCTCAGTGACCACTCGTCAAAGCGAATAAGCGATGTCTGGACTGAAATGATATTTTGCCCGAGCTTTTATCCAAAGAAAATTTGTCCTACGATTATGGCTGCAATTATTCCTGCAAGGTCGGCAAGCAGGCCGCAGGTGAGTGCATGGCGGGTCTTCTTTATTCCTACACTGCCAAAATATACTGCAAGGATGTAGAATGTTGTGTCCGTCGCACCCTGGAAGACGCATGCCAGGCGGCCGGCAAAGGAGTCGGCGCCATAAGTGTTCATGGCATCCACCATCATGCCGCGTGCACCGCTGCCGCTCAGCGGCTTCATTATGGCGGTTGGCAGCGCCCCGACAAAATCGGTGTCGGCACCCAATGCTGCTGCACACCATGCAATGCCGTCCATAATCACATCCATTCCGCCCGATGCACGGAACACTGCAATGGCAACAAGTATTGCAATGAGGTAGGGGATAATGCGCACGGCAGTGCCGAACCCATCCTTCGCTCCCTCAATGAATGCCTCGTATACATTGATTTTGGCTTTGACGCCCGAGAGAATAAATAGTATGATGATGGAGAAGAGTGTCACCCCGGCAAGTGATGTCGACAGTGCCTCAATGCGCACCTGTGACAACTGCATCATTCCCCATGTTCCGCCGGCAATGAACAGGCACACTCCCAAAAGGAACAGCACCATTGTGCGGTTGAAGAGGTTGATGCGCTGGTAGATGCTTGTGACAAGCAGTCCCACCAAGGTCGCTACAGTGGTAGCAAGAAGTATAGGCAGGAATATATCTGTGGGGTTGGCTGCGCCCATCTGTGTGCGGAATGTGAGTACCGATACGGGTATCAGCGTCAGGCCCGACGTGTTCAGTACAAGGAACATTATCATGGGGTTGCTTGCCGTCTCTTTTTCGGGATTCAGTTCCTGCAGTTCCTGCATCGCTTTCAAACCCATAGGCGTGGCGGCGTTGTCGAGTCCAAGCATATTTGCCGCGAAGTTCATGAACATGGTTCCCATTGCCGGGTGTCCTTTGGGCACGTCGGGGAATATCTTGCTCAGCACCGGGCTCAACAGCCTTGCCAATGCTGCAACAAGGCCGCCCTTCTCGCCAATCTTCATTATTCCCATCCACAATGACAGCACACCTGTCAGGCCAAGCGAGAGCTCGAAGGCATTTTTTGCCGATGTGGTACTGGCTGTCATCATTTCGGTAAATACGGCCGTGTCGCCCATGAAAATGAGTTTGCCAAGTGCAATTATAAAGGAAACGATGAAAAATGCTATCCAAATATAGTTGAGTACCATAGTGTGCTGTTGTATTGTATGTGCGAAGATACAAAAACGGCAACAAACGAGCAAGATATATCAAGCTTGCTTGAATATTTTACGGCGAGTGCAGTCCGTTTTCAAGGTTTACCTTAAAAACATCAACAAACGAGCAAGATATATCAAGCTTGCTTGAATATTTTACGGCGAGTGCAGACTATTTTCAAGGCCTTGAAAATATTGATGATGAGCCAATTTTTTTATTCAACTCTAAAACAAAACAACCTTTTCTTTTGTTATACTTTCATATTCCGGCGATTTTGCCGGTGAAACATTTAAACAATAGACATTTTGGATACAGCAAAATTCAGGAGAGATCTGCTAGAGGTTCAGTCTGAGCTGCAACGCTTTGCCTATAAACTGACAGCAGACAGGGAAGAGGCGAATGACTTGCTGCAAGAGACATCGTTAAAGGCATTGGGTAATATGGATAAATATGCCCCGGGTACCAATTTCAAGGGGTGGGTCTATACGATAATGCGCAACATCTTCATCAATAATTATCGTAAGGAGGTTAGGGACCAGATTTTCGTGGACCAGACCGACAACCAGTTCCATATTAATAGCCTGCACGAATCGGAGGAGTACATTACCGACAACGATTACGACACAAAGGAGATCTATCGTGTGGTGCACAGCCTGCCGCGCGACTACCGTATCCCATTCCTCATGCACCTCTCGGGTTTCAAGTATCGCGAGATTGCCGAACGTCTTGGCCTGCCGCTAGGCACGGTAAAGAGCCGCATCTTCTTCACGCGCCAACAACTGCAGAGCCTGTTGAAGGACTATAAATAGCAGCGTTGGACTCTTTCAGTACAGAAAGAGTCCAACGCTGTGTCTTTATCGTGGTATCAGATATTCGCAATGCGCATGATGTCGGCAAAGACACCGGCGGCGGTAACGCTGGCACCGGCACCGTAGCCCTGTATGAGCATGGGGTACTCCTTGTAGCGCTCTGTTGTGAGCAGGATGATGTTGTTGCTGCCCTCGAGGTGGTAGAACGGATGGCGCTCGTTGACCTTGCACAATGAGACGCAGCCCTTGCCGTTCTCGTACTTGGCAATGAAACGCCAATGCATCTTCTCTGCAGCAAGCTGCTTGCGCTCCACCTCGAACTGTGCATCGAGCTGTGGCAACTTTGCCCAGAAATTTTCCAATGTACCGTCGAACAGCTCCTGTGGAATGAACAGGTTTGCCTCAACGTCGCTCTGTTCAATGGCATAGCCTGCTTCGCGTGCTAGAATTACAAGCTTGCGTATTACGTCCTTGCCGCAAAGGTCAATGCGTGGGTCGGGCTCGCTGTAGCCCTTCTCCTGTGCAAGGCGTACTGCCTGGCTCATTGGGATGTCCTTGCTAAGGACGTTGAAGATGAAATTGAGTGTGCCGCTGAGCACAGCTTCAATCTTCAATATCTTGTCACCGCTGTTTATGAGGTCATTGATGGTGTTGATGATTGGGAGTCCGGCACCCACATTGGTCTCGAACAGGTATTTGATATTGCGCTGGCGTGCAATCTGCTTCAGGTTGTTGTATGTGGCATAGTCGGCCGATGCCGCAATCTTATTCGCTGCCACAACACTGATGTTGTGCGACAGCAGGTCGGCATATATTGCCGCTACCTCGCTGCTTGCCGTGCAATCCACGAACACCGAGTTGAAGATGTTCATCTCTATAATGTCATCGCGCAGTTTGCTTATGCTGCTTGGAGCGCTCTCCTTGAGCGCTGTGCGGTAGCCTGTGGTGTCGAGTCCCTCGCGGTCGAATATTGCATTGCGGCTGTTGGCAATGCCCACTATGTTCAGCTTCAGACCGTGCTCCTTTTTCAGTTTCTCCTGCTGCGACACAATCTGTTCGATGAGGCTGCCTCCAACAGTTCCTACACCGCAGATGAAGAGGTTCAAAACCTTGTATTCCGACAGGAAGAACGAGTCGTGTATCACGTTCAGGGTCTTGCGTAGCAGGTCGGCCTTTATGACGAACGAGATATTCGTCTCCTGTCCGCCCTGGGCACAGGCAATCACGTTGATACCGTTACGTCCCAGTGTCTGGAACAGCTTGCCGATGATGCCTGCGTTGTGGCGCATGTTCTCGCCCACAATGGCTACGGTAGAGAGGTCGCTCGTAGCCTGCACGCTCTCCATCAAGCCCATTGAAATCTCCTTCTCGAACTCCTTGTTCAGCACCTCGGTCGCCTTTTCGGCATCCACATGGCGCAGACCAATCGATGTGCTGTTCTCCGATGATGCCTGTGCAACAAGGAACACGCTGATGCCTGCATTGCCCAGCGCGCGGAAGATGCGGTGGTTTACACCTACCACACCCACCATGCCAAGTCCCTGTACGGTGAGCAGGTCGGTGTCGTTGATGCTTGATATACCTTTGATAAGGCGACCCTCGCTCTCGCTGTTGGCGTCGATTATTGTGCCCTCGCCGGCGGGGTTGAAGGTGTTCTTTATTTTTATTGGGATGTTTGCCTTGAATACCGGATAGATTGTAGGGGGGTAGACAACCTTGGCACCAAAGTTGCAGAGCTCTGTCGCTTCAACGTAGCTCAAGTGTCCTATGGTGTATGCATTGTTGATTACGCGTGGGTCGGCTGTCATGAATCCGTCCACATCGGTCCATATCTCAAGGCAGTCGGCGTTCAGTGTCGCTGCAATGATGGCTGCGGTGTAGTCGCTTCCGCCGCGTCCAAGGTTGGTTATCTCCTCGCTCTCCTTGTCCTGGGCAATGAATCCCGGAACAACGATTATCCTTTCGGCGCAACCGTCAAAGTGCTCATGTATCAGTCTGTCAGTGATGTCATCGGCAAGGATATGCTTCTTGTGCTTTGTCTCGGTCTTTATGAACTTGCGGGCGTTGAAACGCACTGCACCCTCAATGAGCGCTGTTACAATGCGGCTCGATATTCGCTCGCCATAGCTGACAATTGTGGCCTCGGACTTGGGTGTCATGTTGTTGATGAGTGCTAGTCCCTGGTAGATGTTGTTCAGCTCGCCAAGCAGCATGTCAACTTCCTCCAGCAGCGCAGTGCGCTTCTCTTCGTCGGTGATGACGGTCTCTATCAGCTGGTGATGACGTGCGAAAATCTCACGGCACTCATCGTTGAATGCCATGTCGCCACAGACCGCCATGTTTGCGGTCTTTATAAGTCTGTCTGTTATGCCGCCAAGTGCCGACACAACAACAATCACGCGTTCATTTGCTGCTGCCTCCTCTACAATTTTTTTGAGGCTCAATATGCTCTCCACGGAACCCACTGATGTTCCGCCGAATTTCATCACTTTCATTCTCGGGTTGTTTTTTGTGCAGTTTTTGTTTTCTGCTTTATCAAGGTGCAAATTTACTTTTTTTACGCTAAAACAGCAACTATTTGAAATGCTCTTTGGGCAGCACTTTTCCTTTTTGCCTCTTTGTTGCCCTATGATGTCTTTTGTTCGTCTGTTTTTTTGTACCTTTGCACCCGAATATTCAGGAACAATAATCTAAAAATATATTATATATGGTATCGGTCGATGGATTGGCTGTGGAATTTGGTGGAACAACGCTTTTCAGCGATGTGTCATTTGTGATTAATGAGAAGGACCGTATTGCTCTCATGGGCAAGAACGGTGCCGGAAAGAGTACCTTGCTCAAGATACTTGCCGGTGTGCGTACTGCATCGCGCGGAACGGTGTCTGCTCCAAAAGATACCGTCATTGCCTATCTGCCCCAGCACCTGATGACCGAGGATGGCCGTACAGTCTTTGAAGAGGCATCGCAGGCCTTTGCCCATCTCTATGAGATGGAGGCCGAGCTTGACCGTATGAACAACGAGCTTGCCACCCGCACCGATTACGAGAGCGACGAGTACATGGCGCTCATTGAAGAGGTCGCAACAAAGAGCGAGAAGTTCTATGCCATTGACATGACTCATTTTGAGGAGGATGTGGAGAAGACACTCCTTGGTCTTGGATTTGAGCGCAAGGACTTTGGCCGCCAGACAAGCGAGTTCAGCGGTGGCTGGAGAATGCGTATTGAGCTTGCGAAGATGCTTCTGCGTAACCCCGATGTACTGTTGCTCGACGAGCCTACAAACCACCTCGATATTGAGTCTATTGGCTGGCTTGAGGAGTTCCTTGTTAATAACGGCAAGGCTGTTGTTGTCATCAGTCACGACCGCAAGTTTGTGGACAACATCACCACCCGCACCATTGAGGTGACAATGGGTCGCATATATGATTACAAGGTGAACTACTCGCAGTATCTTGTGCTGCGTGCCGAGCGTCGTCAGCAGCAGATGAAGCAGTACGAGGAGCAGCAGAAGATGATTCAGGAGACAAAGGACTTCATTGAGCGCTTCAAGGGTACATACTCAAAGACCCTGCAGGTGCAGAGCCGTGTGAAGATGCTTGAGAAACTGGAAATCATTGAGGTGGACGAGGAGGATACATCGGCATTGCGCCTGAAGTTCCCGCCATCGCCACGCGCAGGCCAGTATCCTGTGATTATGGATGGTGTTGGCAAGGCCTTTGGCGAGAAGCGTATCTTCTCGGGTGCTACGCTCACCATCGAGCGTGGCAACAAGGTGGCTTTCGTGGGCCGTAACGGCGAGGGAAAGTCAACGCTTGTAAAGTGTATAATGAAGGAACTTGAGCATGAAGGTTCGTTGCAGCTGGGCCATAATGTGCAGATTGGCTATTTCGCACAGAACCAGGCTTCTTTGCTTGACGAGGAGCTTACCGTGTTCCAGACTATTGATGATGTAGCCAAGGGCGAGATACGTAACAAGATACGCGACCTGCTCGGTGCATTCATGTTCGGTGGCGAGGCAAGCACCAAGAAGGTGAAGGTTCTGTCGGGTGGTGAGCGCACACGCTTGGCGTTGCTCAAACTGTTGCTTGAGCCTGTGAACCTGTTGATTCTCGACGAGCCTACCAACCACCTCGATCTCAAGACAAAGGATATCCTTAAACAGGCACTGCAGGATTACGACGGTACGCTCATCTGCGTGAGCCACGACCGTGACTTCCTTGACGGGCTTGTGACCAAGGTCTATGAGTTCGGTCATGGCAAGGTACGTGAGCATTTGTGTGGAATTTACGAATTCCTTGCCACAAAGAAGATGGAGGAACTCAGCGAATTGGAACGCAAATAAAACAAAGACTGCTTGCCAATTGGCAAGCAGTCTTTGTTTTATTTGTCTCTAAAGCGTGGCGGAGCTGTTCTTGAATGTGTTTTTTGGGGGGATTAGCTGCTCCCCTCCACAGGAGTGGAGCTGTCTGTTTACAGACTGAGGGGAGGAAACTCAATACAACGCCTCGTACTCCTTGGCAATCTGTGCCCAAGTGTATTGCTTGCAAGCAACATCTTTCAGTTCCTTGCCATTGTCAACACCTTGTTCAATGAGTGCTGTCAGCTCTTGGGCATTCTTGTAATAGTGTGCCTTGTTCTGGGTGGTCTCGCGGTTGTATACAACATCGAATGAGAGGATGGGGCGTCCAAAGAACATTGCCTCAACAAGTGAAGGGTTTGTGCCTCCTGCGCTGTGTCCGTGGATATAGTATTTGGCATTCTTGCGAAGCGTGTAGAGAATCTCCAGGTCATATATGCTGTTGAGCAGTGTGATGTTGCTGTACGCATTGTACTCCTCCTTTAACTTTCTGCTGTAGTCGTTACGGTTCCAGTTGCCGACGAAAACCAGTTTCTTGTTGTTCTCCTTGAATGCCTCAAGTGTCATGTGGCAGTTGTTCTCCGGCTCTATGCGGCACACGCACATTGAATAGCCTTCCTTTTCAAATCCGTATTTCTTCAGGATTTCGGTTTCGCGCTCCTTTGTTATGTCAATGAGTGCGTGGTCACCGCCATATGCAATGAGTGTGGTCTCTTTGCCATACTCCTCCTTCACATAGTCCTGTATTCCCTTGTTGTCAGTGATGACGATATCGGCAAAACGGATGGCTGTACGTTCCGATAGTTTCAGGAATCTCTTTACCCAACTTTTCCATTTTGCTCTGCGGTATTCAAGTCCGTCAATGTTGACAATGATTCTTTTGCGGCAGAACAATTTGAATACAGGAAGGAATATACATCCCGATACACCAAGGATAAGCAAGGTGTCATAGCCGCATATTGAGCGCATCATTGAAACGATGTCATAGGGGATGCTCTGTACTCCATTTGCCTTGAAGCAGATGTACTTCAGTTTGGTACCTTTGTGCTCTGCTATTTTTGTGGGCATATCCTTGCTGCTGCAAAAAACTGTGTATTCAATGCCATTGGAGCAGTTCTCTCCAATGATATTTTCGACCAATGTCTCGAAACCACCGTAGTTTGCCGGTACTCCCTGTGTTCCTATTATTGCGACTTTTTTCACCCTGTAAATGATGTAAACTGTTGTTTACAATATATTTGCAATGTTATCAATCATGTGCTTGGCATCATATTGCCTTGCTTTTGCCAAAGCATTATTTGACAAATTTACAAAAAAATCTTTATTACGTAAAATGTTTTTTACACATTGTTCAATTTTCTCACAATCCTGTGAATCAATCTTAAAACCGTTGTCTCCATCTGTGACCATTTCGGCAATGCCACCTACTGTAGGTACAATCGTTGGCAGGCCGGCAGTCATGGCTTCCAATGCCGTGAGTCCGAATGTCTCTATGGCATATTTTTTGTTGGTGAGGTTCAGCACCAATGACGCACGGTTGTAGAAAGGAGTCACGTCTTCCTGTCGTGGATGTATTGAGATGTTTTCTGTCAATGTAATCTTTTTCTCTTTCAAATATCTGTCAATATTCTCCTTAGAGTCATTAATAACAAGTTCGAACTGGAATCTGTTCAACCGGCTTGCAAGTGTAATGAACTCCCTGGTGCCTTTGTACTCTTTCAGCGAACCAAGCATCAGCACACGCTGGTTCTCAAAAGCCTTTTCGCTATTGGGGGTCAGCTTTGTTGCCAGTTCTTTTTTAAGGGCGTTGGGTATTATGTGTACTCTCTTCTTGCGTCGCAGGAACGAGCGTTGGTATTTTGATACACATATTATGTCGCTTGCAATAAACTGCATGATCTTTGCCAAAATGCGGTAGGCAGTGCTTTTTGCCTTGGCATTCTCGTGGTAGTGGTATACCACTTTCTTGCATGCCAGGCGTCCGCCAATGGCTGCGCCAATGGGTAGAATCGTGTTTATGTATATCACGGTCTCCTTCTTGAACATATAGCTCAATGCAATGAAGAATACCTGTAGCTGTACCCATGTATAACGCATGCACCTGATGAACTTGTTGGGCGCAAAGCGGTAGTTGTATTGCCTCATGCGCAAGTTCTCCTTGCCTTCAAGCTCATCAAGTACTCCGCCGCGTGAAGTCACAAGATCTATATTGTAACCCTTTTCCAGTAGGCCCTCAATTACGGTTCGCAGAACCTGTGGACTTCCGCTGTAGTCATTGAATAAGTGAAAACAGACTATATTTTTCATTTGATAGTTAATCGTTTACTTTTTATCGGATAATAATACATACGTTGCGCCGGCAGCATTTTTTAGACAAAAGGACATAAGTACATAAGGTTTGAATACAATATTCGTGTGGAACTCTCCAACAATTTCATTGTTGTAATGCACTTTCAGTGCATTTTGATAAACAAATTAGAAAAGCCTTGTATGCAATTGCTTGTATACAGTGATTTTTCTAATTTGTTTATCGTTAAGTTCCATTTATCTCTTTTGTACTTTTGTACTTCTGTCTTTAATAATATTATATTAAATCAGCTTCTCCAATACCTTGCCCCATAGTGCGAATGGCTTTGCGGCATCGCCGGTCACTTTGCCGCCTTCGCGCATTGTAAAGCGTGAGATAACGTCAAGCAGATACATGGCATACAACTGCTTGTCAATCCAACAGCCTTCACTGCTTCCAATGTATGCAATAATTTCATCAGCCTCCCAATGTCTTTCAAACACCGCGGTCTGCGTGAAGAAGTGATAGCGATCAATCCCTGCAGGGTATGTCATTGCAGCATATTCAAAATCAAAGACAAAGAGCTTATCTTTGTTGGCAAACATGTTCCATGGCGTGAAATCACCATGACATGCGCCGTACTCCACCTCTTTGCCACAATATCTGTTTTTTATACTCTCAATTGCCCTTGATACAATATTACGGTCAATGTTAAACGGCAGCCACTCCAGGTGTTCTTCGAGTTCCGTGAGGGTGGTGTAGTAGTCGCTATCCCCAAACAGTGCAGTCACTTTTGTCTTTTCGTGCATCTGTGCCAGGAACTCCTCTTGCAATGCACCCCATTCGTGTATGACTTTCGATGAGGCTTGCTTTTCAGTGCTTTGCACGAAGATATGCATTCCACTCTCCAATGTTCCGCAATAAAGCGCTTTGGGAATACCTCTAACCCCACATTTACAAAGCCTTTCAAGTATGCCGCACTCTTTCTCAAACAACGTCTTTATATCGTTGTTGTCGCTCAACTTGCAATATCCCAAAATTCTGCTTCCATAGCTCAACTGCATTGTAATCTTCTGGTGTACGCTTGGCGTTCCCTCGAATATCGCGAACTCAATATCCTGCACATCAAAGACCTTGCAAAGCAGGTTGTGCAGTTCGCTGTTCAGGCGGCATTTCACGGTCTGTGCTTTTATAGCTTTGCGCACCGGTGCAAACCGGTGCAGGCAAGGCAAAAGTTTTTTGACAAGCTTGCCCTTTATGCCGCTTGGCTGGTACAGGTTCAGCGCAGTGCGCATCTCTCTCTCCGGCACAATCCAATACTTGCCGTCGGCATTCCCAAAGCGGTAGAACTTATTACCGTCGGTGAAATCAAGTATGTTATCAAGGGTGGTCATAGGAGCCTGTTAACGTGTTATTGCAAAAAACGTTTGATTTTGTTTAATGAGAACATAAGCATCTTGTCAATCAAGACGCTTGTGACCATTATTATGATTGCATATAGTATTATTATACCAAAGTTTGTAATGGTATTGTCATTGGTTAATGAATGGGACAGTGCAATGCCTATCTTGTTGGCGATATATGGTTGGCAATGTAATAGATACACGGCAAACATTGATGACGCTATAGAATTGATTATTGAGGAGTTCAGTTTTAATCTTGAGACAATCAAGAAGAACAGTGCCGCATTTATTATAAGTAATGGACTACAATAGGGGAAACTTGCAAACCATATTATTTTTGATATCATTCCTCCTTGAACAAAAGTATATAGTATGCCACAATTTAAAATTATATATGCGCATATAAGGTATCTGCTTGGAATTTTGCGTAAATGTTTTTCGTAAACTTTAAAT
>JAZRGF010000193.1:0-1617 GCA_045644005.1 Bacteroidaceae bacterium
TCGGGGTTCCACATTGTAAGGTCGCGCAATGCCATGCGGTTACCGTGTGACTGTGGATGTGGATACATCTCGAACATATCGTCAACGGTTGTTGTATAACGGCCAAGGAAAGAACCTGTCTGGCGGTCGATATAATTTTCCCATGGACCTTTTGCATAATACTCGACATTCTCATAGCCTGCAGGGAACAGCATATCAAGACCAATGCGGCGCAGACCCGAAGTCTTTGGAGAGTACTGCACCTTCATATCCACAACTCCACTTGAATAGACCGAATATGTAATTACGTATGGACACTGGTTGTGGTTTACATTGACAGTAATATTACAAGTCTTGCCATCGCCTGAACGTGCGCTTGTAACTGTTGCCGAGTTGATTGATGTATCCTTGTCACCGAACTTGTGCTCACCATAAGGGCTCTCGTTCTCAATCCAGCGGATGTTGCTGTAAACAGGATACTTGCCTGGCTCAACAACCTGCACACCATTTGCAATCCACTCTGTGATGAAGCCTTGCGCATCGACCTTGAAGCTTATCTTGCTGTTCGATACTGACACGCCGTTGCTCTTCTCTACAGTGAGAGCCTCATCACCCTGGGCAACTGTCTGCAATGCACTGCGTAACTGCAATACAAACTGTTCGCTTGCCATTGGATAACCGGCATCGCACCAATCCTCGGCCTCTTTCTTGAGCAGTTCCACATTAAGGGCATACTCTTTACCCTGCTCCATTGCTGTTGCAATAGTCAATGGCACAGCTGTTGTCGCTCCGGGAACGGTCGATGGGATTGCCACGGTGTTTGTCTCAACCACCTCACCATTGCAGAGCACTGCATAACGCAATGTAAAGTCGCTGAGGTTGGTGAAATTATGTTTGTTCTTTATCTGCAGTACACCTTTGCTGTAGGTGAATTTCGCATACTGATATACCTTCTTTACCTCGGTGAGCTTTGATGTCCATGCACGGTCTGCTGTAATGACACCATTGTTGCAGAAGTTACCTTGGTGAGGACCCGGATAGTCATAACCGGTGGTAAAGTGTGGGAATCCATTCTTCTCAAGCACGCCGTTCTTCACAGCCTGTGGGTCATAGATAGACTGGTCAACCCAATCCCAAATACAACCACCTATACCGTAATTGCTGCCCTCGATGATATCCCAGTAATCCTGCAGGTTACCAACTGCATTACCCATTGCATGGGCATACTCGCAAAGGAAGAATGGCTCGCCGCCGATGCTGCTGTTGCAATGGTTACGTGTGTAATCAAGATTCGGGTACATCTTTGAATCCATATCGGTATTCTTTGCCGAATTCACGTTAGAGTAACCCTCGTAGTGCACAGGACGTGAATCGAGAGCCTTGGTTGCCGAGTATGTAGCATCGAAGTTGACACCTGTGCCCGACTCGTTACCGAGTGACCAGAACACCACAGAAGGATGGTTGCGGTCGCGTATTACCATACGTACGGTGCGGTCGACATACTGTGCCTGCCATGTAGGATCGTTAGAGATGCTGTTGTCCTTCTTGTCGCTCCAGCTCTTGTGGCACTCCACATCGGCCTCGTCCATACAGTAAAGACCGTAGTAATCGAACATTGCATACATCTTGGCAGCGCGT
>JAZRGF010000194.1:0-4132 GCA_045644005.1 Bacteroidaceae bacterium
CGCGAATTTGTCATCCTGACGATAGGAAGGATCTATTTAATGCGGTTTTTGGATGCTTCGACTTCGCTCAGCATGACATTTGAACATTGGGTCAACATTTATATTACCATTGTTTTTTGTCGTGTAGGCATTACTTCCTCGATTTGCAAGCGCAAAGATATACATAAATTGTGACGAACAAAATATTTTTTGTCGAAAATGTGGTGTGGAAGTTGTGGACTTCGGTCGCTTTTTGTATATTCGCACTTGGTCAAATTAAACAATTGTTGAATTATGGAGGTAAAAAAGTATATACAGGAAAACGAAGAGCGTTTTCTCAAAGAACTGGAGTCGTTGATTGAGATTCCAAGTATAAGTGCAAAGGCCGAGCATAAGGCTGACATAGCAGCGTGTGCCGAGCGCTGGAGACAGCTGCTCCTTGAGGCGGGTGTTGACAAGGCCGAGGTTATGCCATCAAAGGGTAACCCGCTTGTGTATGCCGAGAAAGTAGTGGATCCTGCGGCGCCAACAGTGCTTGTATATTCGCACTACGATGTCATGCCTGCCGAACCATTGGAGCTTTGGAACAGCGATCCTTTCAAAATGGTGATAAAGGATGGTCGCATTTGGGCGCGTGGTGCCGATGACGATAAGGGGCAGGCTATGATTCAGGCCAAGGCTTTTGAGTATGTTGTCAAGAATGGCTTGCTCAAGCATAATGTAAAATTCATCTTCGAGGGTGAAGAGGAGATAGGTTCGCCAAGTCTCAATGCATTCCTCAAGGAGAACAAGGAACTTCTCAGGTCTGATATTATCCTTGTAAGCGATACAAGTATGCTTGGTGCCGATTTGCCTTCTCTCACAACCGGTCTGCGCGGACTCGCATATTGGGAGGTGGAGGTAACAGGCCCTAACCGAGACCTGCACTCGGGTCACTTTGGCGGAGCTGTGGCAAACCCCATCAACGTGCTTTGCGAAATGATTGCAAAGATGACCGATGCCGACGGTCGCATAACAATCCCCGGTTTCTATGACGATGTTGAGGAGATGTCACAGGCCGAGCGCGACATGATTGCATCCATTCCTTTCGACGAGGAGAAGTACAAGGCTGCCATCGAAGTAAATGACTTGCGTGGCGAAAAGGGTTATTCTACACTTGAACGCAACAGTTGCCGCCCATCGTTCGACGTTTGCGGTATTTGGGGCGGTTACACAGGCGAGGGTAGCAAGACAGTGCTCCCTTCGAAAGCATACGCAAAACTCTCTTGCCGCCTTGTTGCCAACCAGGATCACGAGAAAATTTCGCAGCAGTTTGTCGACTATTTCACATCTATCGCTCCTGCGTGTGTGAAAGTGAAGGTGACCCCAATGCATGGCGGTCAAGGCTATCTTTGCCCCATCACCTTACCTGCATACAAGGCTGCCGAGGCTGGCTTTGAAAAGGCTTTCGGTAAGAAACCGCTTGCAGTGCGTCGTGGTGGCAGTATCCCCATCATCAGCGACTTTGAGAAGATTCTCGGTGTGAAGACAATTCTCATGGGCTTTGGCTTGGAGAGTGATGCCATCCACTCGCCAAACGAGAACTTTAATCTCGATATCTTCCGCAAGGGTATTGAGGCTGTGGTCGAGTTCTACAAGCAACTTTAAGCCAGGACTCTTACAACCTATACAATCAGCGGTCGTGTCGTTGTGACACGACCGCTGATTGTATAGGTAATGTATATAAAGATACTTTTTGTGTTTGCTTGGACACAATGTTGGTAGATGAATAAACATTATTCTGTTTTTTGAAAAAAATATTGTTTGTTTTTCTCTTTCTCTTGGGGAATGTGATTATTTTTTTGTATCTTCGCGCTGTAAAAACAGCAGGCTATGAAACACGGTGCAATCATGAATATTGTTATTGCGGGATGTAAAAAGAGTCCCGTTGCCATTTTTGCCCCTGTTTGTTTGGGTGTTGATATCAATTTTTTGTAAATTTTATTATAGTCGTTTCGTTTGAAACGACTTTTTTTGTATTTTAGCGAAAATTATTTAAAAAGATTTATGGAACCTCTATTGCACGAATGCGGTGTTGCGATGATTCGCTTGCGCAAACCCTTGAACTACTATCAGGAGAAATATGGTACATGGGCTTATGGTATGAATAAATTGTTCCTGTTGATGAACAAACAGTATAACCGTGGCCAACAGGGCGCGGGTATTGCCTGTGTGAAGCTGAAGGCTTCTCCGGGCGAGGATTATATGTTCCGTGAAAGAGCCGAGGGCTCGGGTGCGATATCAGAGGTCTTCGACTGCGCGAACAAGGATATTCTTTCTCATCCAAAGGATAAGAAGAACGATGCCGATTATGCTTATCGCCATTTTGGTTTCGCCGGCGAGCTTTACATGGGTCACTTGCGCTATTCGGCTACAGGAAAGACCGGTATGCAGTATGTACACCCATTCCTGCGCCGCAACAACTGGAGAGCGAAGAACCTTGCTCTCTGCGGAAACTTCCATATAACAAATGTCGATGATGTGTTCCGTGAACTGGTTTCGCACGGTCAGCATCCACGTGTACACGCTGATACTTATATAATGCTAGAGCTTATGGGTCACCGTCTCGACCGTGAGGTCGAGCGCATCTTTAGGGATTGTGAATACGAGGGTCGCGTGGGCATGGATATCACCAACACCATTGAGGAGCGTGTTGACATGGCGAATGTGCTCCGCACCTCAACCGAAATGCTTGACGGTGGCTATGTCTTCTGTGGCGTGACCGGTAGCGGCGAGATGTTTGCAATGCGTGACCCATGGGGCGTGCGCACAGCCTACTGGTATGCAAACGACGAAATCTTCACCATGGCAAGCGAGCGTGCCGCATTGCAGACTGCAATGAACCTCAAGGCCGAGGAGGTAATTGAGCTCAAGCCGGGCGAGGCGCTCATCATAAACAAGCGCGGCGAAATCCGTAGCGAGCAGATTATCCCACAGAAGGCGTTCCTTCCATGTTCTTTCGAGCGTATCTACTTCAGCCGCGGTAACGATGGCGATATATATAAGGAGAGAAAACTTTTGGGTTCAAACTTGAAGGAGCAGATTCTTAAGGCTATCAACTACGATTTGGATAACACCGTATTCTCGTTCATCCCAAATACTGCCGAAATGGCATTCTACGGAATGGTCGAGGGTATGCAGGAGTATCTCGACGAGTGGAAGGTGAAGGAGATCAACTCGGGCAAGACATTCACCCCCGAGCAGCTCAATGCTATTGTGACAAAGAAAGTGCGCCAGGAGAAGGTTGCAAACAAGGACATAAAGATGCGTACATTTATCTCAACAACCGACAAGCGTAACGACCTTGCTTCCTATGTGTATGACATTACATATGACACAATAAAGCCAAAGGTTGACAACCTTGTTGTAATTGATGACAGTATCGTTCGTGGAACAACATTGAAGCAGAATATCCTGAACATCCTTGACCGTCTCGAGCCAAAGAAGATTGTGGTTGTCTCTTCAAGTCCACAGATCCGTTACCCCGACTACTATGGTATCGACATGGAGAAGTTCGACCACTTCGTTGCCTTCAAGGCTGCTCTTGAACTGCTTTACGAGAACGGCAAGCAGTCACTGATTGAGGAGACATACCGTGCTTGTATCGAGGAGTTGAAGAAACCCGATGCCGAGCAGGTAAACTGCACACGCGCAATATATCATCCTTTCACAGCCGATGAGATTTCGCGAAAGATTGCCGACCTGTTGAAACCGGTTGACTTTAAAGCAGAGCTGGAACTTGTATTCCAGAGCCTTGAAGGCCTGCACTCGGCTTGCCCAAATCATCTTGGTGACTGGTACTTCAGCGGAAATTATCCTACACCGGGTGGTAACCGTCTTGTAAACGAGGCGTTCATATATCACTACGAGACTTATCTGAAAAAGTAAATAATAAAATTATATAAACTATGAAAGAGAAATTGAAAAAGGTGTTATTGCTTGGTTCGGGCGCGTTGCGCATTGGCCAGGCCGGAGAGTTCGACTACTCGGGTTCGCAAGCTTTGAAGGCACTCCGCGAGGAGGGCATACAGTCTGTGTTGATTAACCCCAACGTAGCAACAATCCAGACATCGGAGGGTATTGCCGACAAGGTATATTTCCTTCCTGTTGACAT
>JAZRGF010000195.1:0-16172 GCA_045644005.1 Bacteroidaceae bacterium
AGGTCGCGAATGCTGGCGTTGACATTTTCGGCAATGTATGAGATTACCTCTTCTGGGAATTTCAGTCCATCCCTGTGTATCTTGTTCCTGAGAATGTTCTTGCGCAATTCATAGTCGGGCTTTTCAATCTCTGCTGTCATGCCCCACTTGAATCGTGTTATCAAACGCTCTTCCATACCCTGCAATTGTGCCGGTGAGCGGTCCGATGTCATAATCAGCTGCTTGCCGTTCAGATGCAGGTGGTTGAAAATATGGAAGAAAGCGTTCTGGGTCTTTTGAAGGCCCGCAAACTCCTGAATGTCGTCAATGATAAGGACATCAATGCTTTGATAGAATCTCATGAAATCATTGAAGTTTTTCTGGAGTATAGAATCTGTGTATTGCACCTGGAACAAGTGTGCCGATACGTATAGCACACGCAACTCTGGGTGCAATTCCTTTATCTTTATACCGATGGCGTTTATCAGGTGTGTCTTTCCTACGCCCGAAGAACCGTGTATGAACAATGGGTTGAATGCCCTGCCGGGTTTGTCGGCCACGCTCACTGCTACCGAGCGTGACAACCTGTTGCTGATACCCTCCACAAAACTGTCAAAGGTGTATCGGTTTATGAGCATAGAGTCCAGCTCCTGAATGGCCTGCTGGTTTGCTGCCGGGGCACAGTTCCCGCTGTTGGCTGTTCTTGTGCCTGTTCTCATGCAAGTGTCTGTACCCACCTCCATGCTTAGGTTGTTATCCTTGTCTGTGAGTACGCTGTACATGAGCTGCGTGCCGTTGCCCATAACCTTGAATAGGGTAGAACGCAGGAGATCGACGAAATTGCCCTCAAGGAACTCATATACAAAATTGCTCTTGACCTGGATGGTAAGAGTATTGCCCTCAAACTTGAGCGGTTTGATGTCCGCAAACCAAGTGTTGAAGGTTGTTTCAGAGACATTGTCGCGAATAATCTCCAAACATCTGCTCCATTTTGTATCGAGATTGAGTGTCATCGACTATTTGTGTTTTTGCTATTTTGTAAACAAGGTAACCGGAAAGGGGTGATTAATTGCTTTTACCATTTTAGAATCCCTTCCCTTTCAAATCTTGTGCAAATATCTGCAAATAAAAATGAAAATGCAAGTAATGAAAAAGAGCCCAAAAATTTGCATTGAATAATGGGTTGTATATCAGAGTTTTAAGAATTTCAAAAACAAGGATGTTGCTATTTTGTGTTATTTTTTTTAAACATTGATATTCAGTGTGTTAGCTTTGAAGCTCTCTCTCTTCTTCATCCAAGAGTAGGGAATTAAGGTGCGTTTGTTTTACTTGTGGTGTTGATTTTTGAAGCAATGGTTTGTTTCTTTCTGTTGCATGATTTTATTTAGACATAATCTAAATAGGGCGGAAAATTTTTTTATTTGGAAATAAGTTATAGAACAGTTGTGCCGTATAAAAAAGGAGTAATATTATTTGCTTTTTTAAAATTTATGGCTTTAATTATGCGGCTTTGATGTGATGGCTTGGATACGCAAGCCGGTAACTTGAGCGGTTGAAGCTTACCGTTATGATTGTCCGTATAAAAAGATAAATGTCCGGAGCTCCGGACATTTATCTTGCTACTTCAAGGTTTAGCTCCTGTCGAAGCTTTTCAATAAGCGGGTTCTTTTCTACCAATATTGCGTATTGTTTGCTCTTGTCGCTGACATGGCGCTCGACGACAACCTTGTTTATTATAATCTTCATTTTCAGGACTATGTTCCCCAAGAAAGTGCTCATGCCCTCGCAGATGCGTTTCTCCTCTCTTGTAAAGAGGTCGGCTGCCATCTGATTGTCAACAGATATTGTGAAGCAGCTTGTGCCTTCTGCTTTGGGTGACATGATTTTCATTCTGTCGGCAAGTGCTCTCTCGTTTTCTGGTAACAGCAGTGCGAATGATGTCCAGGCTTGCGAGACTGTCGCATCTGTTATTGGCACGCTGTTTGTGGGTTGAGCGGCTATAGGCTTCTTTTCTTCAACTTTTGGTGCTTCTACAGGTGGAGTTGTGCTACTTGGCGTGTTTGTTGCAATTACTGTTCTCGACCTCCTGAACATCTTGCCCAGATTCCCCCCATCCTCACTCCTTGTCTTTAACATGTCCGGTCTTCCCTGTTGTACCGTTTGTATCGGTGTCTGAGGTGTGGACAGTGGTCTTTCTCTGTTTATGACGGTAGTCTCTGTAGCTTGTTTTGATGCACTTGGTGTGTTGTTCTTACTTTGGTCAGGCTGTGCTGTGGGAACAGATGTGGTAGCTTGTGTTGTCTGTGCCTGAGGCGCTTCCTGAACAGCCTTGTTGAAAATGGGTTTTAGTATCTTTGGGCGGCGCCCCCCACCATCGTCATTGTCGCTGTCGCTCATTTGCGAAAGTTCAATCAGTGTAAGCTCCACCTGCAGGCGCTTGTTGCGGCTGGTCCTGTAGTTGAGGCTGCAGTTACTGCATAGCCTGATGGCCTTGAACAGCATCTTGGGTGTGCAACGGCGTGCCTGTTCAATGTATCTGCTGCGCAGTTCGGCGCTTCCCTCGAACAGCTCACCTGTAGCCTCGTCACTGTTGACGAGCAGGTCTCTGAAATGCGAAGCTGCACCCTCAATGAATATGTTGCCCTCGAATCCCTTGTTTAGGATTTCGTTAAAAAGCAACAGGCACTGCGCTGTCTTTTTCTCCAATATGAAATCCGTGAGCCTGATATAGTATTCATAGTCAAGCACATTCAGACTCTCTATGACCTTGGCATATGTCAGGTCGCTCTGTGTGAAGCTTGCCATTTGGTCAAACAGTGACAAGGCGTCGCGCATGCAACCGTCTGACTTCTGTGCGATTATGCGTAATGCCTCGTACTCATAGTTTATACCTTCTTTTTCTGCGATGCTTTTGAGGTGTGCGATTATATCTGCGGCCTCAATTCTCGTAAAATCATATATCTGGCAACGCGACAGAATCGTTGGGATAATCTTGTGCTTTTCGGTTGTTGCGAGTATGAAGATGGCATGTGCCGGCGGTTCCTCCAATGTCTTTAGGAATGCGTTGAATGCGGCCTGCGTCAACATGTGGACCTCGTCGATAATATAGACCTTATACTTGCCTACCTGGGGTGGTATTCGCACCTGTTCGTTAAGTGAACGTATGTCGTCGACGGAGTTGTTGCTTGCTGCGTCGAGCTCATAGATAGAGTATGAACGCTGCTGGTTGAATGACAGGCACGATTCGCACTGGTTGCAAGGCTCGCCGTTTTCTGTCGGGTTTGTGCAGTTTATTGTCTTGGCAAATATTCGTGCACATGTTGTCTTTCCCACACCACGCGGTCCGCAGAACAGGAAGGCGTGTGCCAGTCTGCCGCTGTGGATGGCATTCTTCAATGTTGTGGTAAGCGATTTTTGCGCAACTACCGACTCAAATGTGTCGGGGCGGTATTTTCTTGCCGAAACTATGTAGTTTTCCATCTTTTTCTCTTTATGAATTTGTTTAAGCGCTGTTCCTGGAATCTTGTCCGGGAGTAACGCAAAGATAGTGCAAATAGGCCGTAGAACAAAACAAGGTTTCTGTTTTTTATGGCGCCGTAAATAACTTTTTCTTCTATGTGTGTCGTGTTGCAAATTTTCCTGTTTGCATATCTGTTAATTTGCTCTTTTGTGTTTATCTTTGAGCTGTTGCTCCAAGATACTTTCGTTCGTTTAGAAAAATATTGAAGCAAGCTTCATATTTCTCACTCACTTATTCGTATCTTTGCAATAGGGTAGGCATCTGCCCGTTATATATATATGAATGATAAATATTATGCGTTTAGGGATTTTAGATAAGTTCAAGTCTGTCGGCCGTTGGATTGTCGGTCACAAATATCTGTTTGTTACCATCGTCTTTTTGGCGATAATTGTTGTCATTGATGACAATAATATGATAAGTCATATAAAGAATAATGCTGTTATTGCCGATTTGAATGAGGAGATAAGGGCAATGGAGGCCGATTCTGCCGAGATTCAGGAGAAACTGAAACTGTATACCGATGGTGACTTGTCTGTCATTGAAGATGTAGCGCGTGAGCAGGGATTGATAAAGGAGAATGAAGATATATATATAATTAAGGAATGAAACGTCTCTTTCGGGTATTGAATTATGTTGGCGCTATTGCGCTGTTGGCCGGGTTGGTGATGCGCATGCTCCTTCCCGGGTATTATGCCATCGTTTATATATGTGGTGCTCTGCTTTTTTCCGTGACGCAGTTTCTTTTGCGTCCACGATATGATGGTCTGGTGCTGCGTCGTCTTGTGGCGCAGCTGCAGCTTGCAGGGATGCTGTTGGTGGGTGCAGGCGTACTCATGTTTACCCATTATAACAACGAATGGATAGTGATACTGCTGTGTGCGACGATAATGGAGGTGTATACTGTTTTCCGCCTCTCGCACGAGGAGGGGAAACTTGATAAACAGAAGAAGTGACAGAGGCCTGTGTCACTTCTTCTGTTTATCTTAACCTTACCACGTCGCCCACTTTCAGTGTTGTGTAGCTTACGTACTGCGGGTTCATCTTGTAGAGTGCCTTGAGCTTTATTCCGTAGATTTGGGATATCTTGTAGAGGCTCTCGCCGTTCTTCGTTGTATGGAAATCATGTCCTTTGGTGGCTTTGTTGTTTTTGTTTTTGAGGTATACGATGTCCCCCTCTTTGAAAATGTACTCCTTGTAGAGCTCGTTGTATTTGCGTATCTTGCGTTTTGAGATACCGGTCTCCTGGGATAAGCTCGCGTAGGTGTCACCTGTTGAGGCAATCACATATGGGAGGCCGTTGGCGAGCAGTATCTCCTTTGTGCTCTTTCCAATACTCTGTTCTTTACTGTGGTAGGCCTTTTTCTGATTCTTTCTGGCGTCTGCAACCGTGAATCTGTCATATTGGTGCAGGCCGTAACGCTCTATTATGCTTATAAGCTTCTTGTCATACTCACGGTCCTCGGCATAGTAGGCATTCTTCAGGCCTCTTGCCCATCCTTTGTAGTCTGTTTGGTCTAGTTTGAAAAGCGCGCTGTATCTGCTGTTGCCGACAAGGAAAAGCGAGTGATCCTCATATGATTTCTCGGCGCTATTGTAGACACGGAACTTGTGCCAGTTGCCATTGTCGAGATGTGAGTATGTTCTTCCGCTCCATCTGCTGTCGGCTTTTATGCCGAAATGGTTGTTTGCCTCCGTGGCAAGCCTACTCTTTCCCGCTCCGCTTTCAAGCAGTCCTTGTGCCAATGTTATGCTTGCTGGGATTCCGTGCCTTGTCATCTGCTCCACGGCAATGGCCGAGTATTGCAGTACATATCTCTCACTGTCATTCAGTGGCTTCTCTTGTGCCTTGATGGGACTGCTGCATGCCTGCATAAGTGTCGCGATAAACAGCAACCGGTAAATATTTTTCATTTTGTATAAATTTCTATTATGGCACAAAATAAGTGAATAAATTGTTTTTGCGCAATATTTGGGCTAAATTCGCACAAATAAATTGCGTTGGATTTGTTTTATTAATAATTAAACGCAGTTGTTCTTTAAATGTAAAGCATATGAAAGAGATGGTATTGAATACGGTGGTCAAGGTGTGTTCATATGATGAACTACAGCCTGCCGACAGGGAGATTGTGGATGCTGCGCGCGCAGCAACAGCCAACAGCTATGCAGTCTATTCCAATTTCAATGTGGGTGCAGCGGTGCGTCTTGCCGACGGTACTGTGGTGGCCGGAACAAACCAGGAGAATGCAGCCTATCCGTCGGGGCTTTGTGCCGAGCGTACAACTCTTTTCTGGGCAAACTCGCAATATCCCACGCAGGCGGTTGAGGTTCTTGCCATTGCTGCGCGTACCGCGCAGGGTGAGCTTGAGAAGCCCATTCCACCTTGCGGTGCTTGTCGCCAGGTGATTCTTGAGACCGAGAAGCGTTTCAACAAGGATATGCGCATAATACTGTATGGCGCCAAGGAGTGTTATGTTATAGAGGATGGAATGAAGGCTCTCCTTCCGCTCTCTTTCGATGCCGGTTTTCTTGAATAAACAGCTTTTGCAATGATGAAAAAGATAATGTTCGTGTGTCATGGGAATATATGCCGTTCTCCAATGGCCGAATTTGTGATGAAATCGCTTGCAGCAAAGGTTGGTGCAAAATTGCATATAGAATCTTCGGCCACAAGCCGTGAGGAGATTGGAAATTCCATTTATCCTCCTGCTGCAAATATCCTCTCGTTGCATGGTATTGACAGTGCCGGGCATCATGCACGCCAGTTTACGGTTGACAACTACAACAACTTCGATATGGTTGTGGTTATGGAGGATTACAACAGGCGCAACCTCTTGCGTCTTATTGGTTGTGACTGCGAGGGTAAGGTGTGGAAATTGTTGGACTTTGTTGCCGCTGAACCGCAACCATCTAATGGTGCCGATATTTCAGATCCATGGTATCATGGCAATTTTGACAAGACGTACAAGGAGATTGAGCTGGGCTGCAAGGGGTTGTTGAAATATTTGGGCTATTAATATGGCTGTGGCAACCGATGACAAGGTTATAATGGGCATTGACCCCGGAACAAACATCATGGGATATGCCTTTATTGGCGTGAACGGGAACCGTGCACGCCTCATTACCATGGGTGTGATTGATATGCGCAAGTGCAAGGATATGTACATGAAGCTTGGCGAAATCTTTGAACGGGTGCAAGGGCTCATTGCGTCGTTTCTGCCCGATGAACTTGCAATTGAGGCCCCCTTCTTTGGTAAGAACGTGCAGAGTATGCTCAAGTTGGGCAGGGCGCAAGGCGTTGCAATTGCTGCAGCCATAAGCCGCCAGGTGCCAATCCATGAATATGCACCGCTAAAAATAAAGATGGCCATTACCGGTAACGGTTCGGCATCAAAGGAACAGGTTGCCGATATGTTGCGCCGTATGCTCAATATCTCCAGTGAAGAGATGCCGCAGTTCATGGATGCCACCGATGCCCTGGGTGCGGCATTCTGCCATTATTTGCAGAGGGGCAAGCCGATGAGCGAGAAGAAATACTCCTCCTGGGCCGATTTCGTAAACAAGAACCCCGACAAAGTGAAATGAATCACCTGTCGGGGTTCTTGTTGAAAGCGGAAAACTGAAAACTGAATTTTCCCTTTAATCACACTGCGTGTGCAAACTTTCACCTTTTGCCTTTCTGGATTTTGCGTTGCCGCTTACTTGAACTGCGCTACCATCTGTAGTGCAGTTACTGCGCACTCATCGCCTTTGTTGCCAAGGCGGCCGCCGCTGCGCTCCTGTGCCTGCAACAGGTTGTTTGTGGTTATGAGACCGAAGATTACAGGTGTGTCATACTCTACGTTCAGTTTTGAGAGTCCCGCTGTCACGCCTTCGCAGATGTAGTCGAAGTGTGGGGTGTCGCCTCTGATAACACAGCCAATGGCAATTACAGCATCGTACTTGTTGCTCTTTACCATTTGCGACGCACCGAAAATGAGCTCAAAGCTACCCGGTACACTTGCAAGTTCAATGTCTTTCTCTTCAACGCCGTTGTCAATGAGTGTCTTTACGGCGCCGTCGCGTAGAGCGTATGTTATTTCATCGTTCCACTCGGCATATACGATGCCAATTCTGCGGCCCTTGCCGTTTGCCACCTTTGATGGGTCATATGATGAGAGGTTCTTGAGTTCTGTAGCCATAAGTATTTATAGTTATTAAAAAAGGCTGTCCCGTTTTATTGCGACAGCCTTTTGGTTAGTATCTCAGTTGAATTACTTCGCAGCGTTGATCTTGATCTCAGCTTCGTTTGCAACAGGTGAAGCAGGGAACTCGTCCTTGATTCTGTTGTAGAGCTTCATAGCCTCGGCTGTGTTGCCCTGTGCCTCGTACATTGCAGCAGCGTCTCTCAAACAAGCTGGTGTTACAGCGATGTTGTTTGCCAATGTTGCAGCCTCGAGAATAAGCCCAAGAGCCTTCTTCTGGTCGCCAATCTGTGAATAGCAGTTACCGAGTGTATGCTTTGCCTTTGCAGCAATGATGTTGTCGCTACCCTCGTATGCGCTGAGGAACTTGATTGCCTCATCATACTGCTCCATCTGTGCATATGCGATGCCGGCATAAAGCTGCGCCTTGTTGGCTGCGCTTGTGCCATCGTACTTCTCAATGATTTCAAGAAGACCCATGTTGAGGTCATCTCCGTTCAATGCTGTCTCAAAATCTCCTTCAAGAACTTTGTACTCAATGGCGGCGATAGCCTGGTTAGCCTCGCTGTTCTCATTGCTCTTTGGTGAGAAAACACCGAAAGCGTTGAGGGCTGCTACAACAATGATGGCCAAAATTACTCCGATGAATGCTTTCTTGTTCTTCAATACAAACTCTTCTGCTTTGCCCAATGCCTCATCTGGTGCAATGGGTGTGTCGTTTTTCTTACTCATAGTATTTAATTATTTTATTTTGTTTTCTTTAAAAGGATGCCTTATAGGCGCAATATCAGTGCGCAAAAATAAACAAAATATCGTTAGCTTGAAAATTATATAGCTTTTTTTTGCTTTCAAATGGATTTATCTTGTCTATTTGTTGCTATCTTTAATTAAATTGAAGATATACTGCACTTGCTTTGAGAAATACAGGGGTTTTCACAATAAAATCTCAAAGTAAACTTGTATATTTGCATGAAATAAAGAGTTTGGGATTGTAAACTGTCGATATGGAGTTGCAGGGTATTTCGTTATTGAATTATAGGAATCTTATGGAGGTGGATGTTGAGTTCTCCTCCGGAATAAACTGTTTCATAGGCAGCAATGGAATGGGCAAGACAAATCTGCTCGATGCTGTCTATTATCTATCTTTCTGCAAGAGTGCGGTGAATGCTTCCGATTCTTCGAATATACTGCACGATGCACCGTTCTTTATGCTGCAGGGCCGCTACCAAAGTGGCAGTGGTATTGCAAGTGAGGTGTCATGTGCTCTCAAACGTGGCGACAAGAAACAGTTCCGCAAGGATGGCAAACTATATGAGCGTCTGTCGGACCACATAGGCACAGTACCGCTTGTGATGGTATCTCCTGCCGATAACGAACTCATAGCCGGTGGCAGTGAGGAACGTCGTCGTTTTATGGATGTCGTGATATCACAGTACGACAAGGAGTATCTGCAGTCACTTACCCGCTATAACCGTGCATTGCAGCAACGTAACGCCATGTTGCGCGGTGAGCGTGAACCGGATGCCGATATGCTTTCGCTCATAGAAGAGATGATGACAGAGGAGGCATTGTCCATCAATAAATGCCGCAAGGAATTCATTGATGAACTGGTGCCCATATTTACCAAATACCACAATGCGATAACAGCAGGCGATGAACCTGTGTCGTTGAGCTACCGTTCGCACCTCAACGAAAACAACTTGCTTGAGCTGTTGTGTGCATCAAGAGCAGATGACCGCAGGCTTGGACACACTGCAAAGGGCGTGCACCGCGACGAGCTTGTGATGCAGCTTGGTGGCTACCCGCTCAGGCGCGAGGGCTCTCAGGGGCAGAACAAGACTTTTCTTGTTGCTTTGAAGCTGGCGCAGTACGATTTTCTGCGTTCCAAGGGTGGTGAGATGCCGCTGTTGTTGCTTGATGACATATTCGACAAACTGGACAGCCGTAGGGTGGAGCGTATTGTTTCACTGGTTGCCGGTGAAGGGTTCGGGCAGATATTCATTACCGACGTGAATCGCGAGCATATTGATGGAATATTGGAACAGATAAATGGTGCTTACAGGCTGTTTGAGGTTGAATATGGTAGTGTCAATATGTTGAAAGAGAAAAAACATGAAACGAGGGGAAACTAAATCAATAGCAGAATTGGTGAGGGTGATGTGCCGTGAGGAGGGGCTTGAGACACCGCTCAACGAATACCGCCTGATAAATGCCTGGTCGCAGGTGCTTGGTCAGGCTGTACAATCGTATACAAAGGACCTGAAGATATATAACCAGGTGCTTTTTGTTACACTGACATCGTCGGTGTTGCGCCAGGAGCTGCTAATGAACCGCAAGGCGTTAGTGCATAAACTCAATGATTTTGTAAAGGCTCAGGTGATAACGGACATTGTGTTCAGGTGAACATAACACCTTTCTTGTGGTTTTATATGTTATATGCCGGCAAATATGATATTATGAAGGAATATAACTGTAAAAAATGATTTATGCGGAATTTTAATATTAAGACTAGGCTCATTGTCCTGAGCTTTTTGCAGTTTGCGGTCTGGGGGGCTTACCTCACATCTATGGGACGCTATCTTGGAAATGCAGGTATGGGCAGTGATATCGGTTGGTTCTATTCGGTGCAGGGAATAGTCTCAATCTTTATGCCGGCTCTCATTGGTGTAATCGCCGACCGTTGGGTGCCTGCCCAGCGTATGCTCTCTTTCTGTCATTCTGTTGCGGCTGTTTTTATGGCTATCACCGGCTACATTGGAATGACAAA
Source organism: Bacteroidaceae bacterium (assembly GCA_045644005.1). Taxonomy (GTDB): domain Bacteria; phylum Bacteroidota; class Bacteroidia; order Bacteroidales; family Bacteroidaceae; genus HGM04593. Next base: position 10,448 of record JAZRGF010000195.1, read on the forward strand.
GGGTTCTGCGGTTGCATTCAATGATATTTTTTGGACATATACCATAAGCGTTGCGTTCTATATGCCAACGTTGGCGCTCTCCAACTCAGTATCCTATTCAGTGCTCACGCAGGCCGGGCTTGATACCGTGAAGGCGTTCCCACCAATCCGCGTGTTCGGAACAATCGGTTTCATTGTGTCTATGTGGATTGTTGACCTGGGTGGTTTGCAGAATGACTATTCGCAGTTCTTTGCTTCGGCATTGTGGGGCGTGGTGCTTGCTGCATACTCTTTGAGCTTGCCTGACTGTCCCGTTGACAAGTCGGCCGAGAAGAAATCCCTGGCATCTGCTTTCGGCCTTGACGCCTTCAGGCTTTTCGCTCAAAGGAGAATGGCACTGTTCTTCATCTTCTCTATGTTACTTGGTGCTGCATTGCAGGTATCGAACGGATATGCAAATATGTTTATCAGTGGCTTTGGCGGGATAGAGAAATATGCAGGAACGTTTGCCGTAGAGCATACCAATGTGCTCATTTCTCTGTCACAGATATCCGAGACTCTCTGCATATTGCTAATTCCCTTCTTCCTCAAGAAGTTCGGTATCAAGACTGTGGTTCTCATTGCAATGCTGGGTTGGGTGTTCCGCTTCGGTTTCTTTGCGATTGGTGACCCTGCGATGCCAGGCGTGCTTCTGTTCGTGCTTTCAATGATTGTGTATGGCGTGGCATTCGATTTCTTCAATGTGTCGGGTTCTCTATTTGTTGATAAGGAGACTCCAGAAAATATGCGTTCCTGCGCACAGGGATTGTTCATGCTGATGACAAATGGCATTGGTGCCTCAATCGGCGTAATTGTGGCTCAGCAAGTTGTGAATCGTTTTACCGAAAACCTGACGAACTTCGCAGGTTGGACTACGGTATGGTACATCTTTGCAGGCTACGCATTGGTGATTGCAGTGCTGTTTGCTATGGTATTCAAAGAGAAAGGGGCAAAAATAACTTGATGTAATATGGTAGAATTAATTGTCACCGACATAATGTCCAAGGTTACCGACCATCGCGCTCATGTGCTTCTGCTTGGTGAGAAGGATGGCTTGCGCCGCATAATAGTCTCTCTGGGGTTTCTTGAGGCGCAGGCTATAGCATTTGTCCTGCGTGGAATAAAGGCCGACCGTCCATTGACGCACGATCTCTTTGGCGGCGTGACCGGGGCTTTTGGCATTGAGTTGCAGCACGTGCTTATTGACAGGGTTGTTGACGGCACTTTCTGCGCACGGCTCTGTTATAGCCAGGATGGTATAGAACGTCATATCGATTCACGCACGAGCGATGCCATTGCAATTGCCTTGCGTGCCGGAGCACCAATATATATAGAGGATGAACTGCTCAACCGCATGTGTGTGCGTGACGAACAAAACGGTGCATTCTCCATCCCTATTACGGCTGCCGATGAAGCCACCCTCCGTGTGGCAATGGAGAATGCCGTCAAGGTGGAGAATTATGAGCTCGCGCATAAACTGAAGGAGGAGATTGAGTCCCGCCATGCGGCACATAGCAACATATCACAAGAAAATTAAACATAGACAAACAATATGGCACTTTTTTATGTACCCGACATTGCAAAGACGTGGGAGCTCTCCGAGGAGGAGGCTGCCCACGCTTTGCGTGTTCTGCGTCTGGCAGTGGGCGCGGAGCTTGAGATAACAGACGGCAAGGGAAATCTCTACAAAACTGCAATTGCTTCAATTGCCGGCAAGCACTGCTATGTGGAGCCTTGTGTACCGCTCGAGAAGCCCAAGAACTGGAATGGCGATGTGCATATAGCAATTGCTCCGACAAAGAATATGGACCGCATCGAGTGGTTTGCCGAGAAGGCGACGGAGATTGGGCTTGACAGCATCACCTTTCTAAACTGCCGTTTCTCGGAGCGTAAGGTGATAAAACCCGAACGTGTGGAGCGTATTGTGGTGTCGGCCATGAAGCAGTCGCTCAAATACAACAAGCCTGTGGTGAGCGAGATGATTGACTTCAAGAAGTTCATTGCAACAGAGCGACAGGGCGCAAAATATATTGCCCATTGCTATGACAGCGAGAGAGTGCTTTTGAAGGATGTTCTTGTGCCGGGTGAGGATGCAACGGTGCTCATTGGCCCCGAGGGCGATTTTAGTCCCGAGGAGGTGCAGCTTGCGGTAAAGGCAGGCTACAGGCCTGTGAGCCTTGGAAGTTCGCGCTTGCGCACCGAGACGGCAGCCCTTGTTGCATGCCACACTTTTATATTGAAAAATGAGATATGACGCAGCGTTATTTCATCTTCTTTTCATATGATGGTGCTGCCTACCACGGTTGGCAGGTGCAGCCCAATGCAATAACCGTGCAGCAGGTGCTTGAAGAGGCTCTTGCAACACTATTGCGCATGCCCGTTCCGCTTGTTGGTGCCGGACGTACAGATACCGGTGTCAATGCCGAATGCATGGTGGCGCATGCCAATCTGCCGGCAGGCCTGGATACGGCACAGCTTATTTATAAGCTGAACAGGATTCTCCCTCCCGACATTGCAGTGAACGACATAAGGCGTGTGCGCGACGATGCCCATGCACGTTTCGACGCCATATCGCGTCGCTACCGTTACCGTGTGGTGACGGCCAAATCTCCTTTTGCGCGCCGTTACGCCTTGCGTGTCATGCCCGGCATTGATTTTGAGGCTATGAACAGTGCTGCAGAACTGTTGTATGAATATACCGATTTTACCAGTTTCAGCAAACTGCATACTGATGTGAAGACAAACAACTGCAAGGTTACATATGCAGCTTGGCGCAATGTGGGTGCCGGGGAGTGGGTCTTTGAGATTGAGGCCGACCGCTTTCTGCGCAATATGGTGCGTGCAATAGTAGGTACTCTGTTGCTTGTGGGGCGTGGAAAGATGACAATCGACGGCTTCCGTGATGTCATTGAGAACAAGGCGCGTGGCGAGGCCGGTGACTCGGCTATGGGCGAGGCTCTTTTCCTTGTCAATGTTGAATATCCGAAAGAGATTTACCTGTGATGTGGGCGTTGCTTGCTTTCATGTCGGCAGCACTGCTTGGCTGCTATGACTTCTTCAAGAAGGTTTCACTGAAGGACAACTCTGTTCTTGCAGTTCTTTTCCTGAACACGCTTTTCTCTTCGCTCCTTTTCGTACCGTTCATATTATTGTCGCATGGTGGTATGATAACGTCGGGGGCATTGTATGTCCCTGTTGTTGGTGCCAATGTCCATCTGCTGTTGCTGTTGAAAGCTGTGATTGTACTCTCGTCGTGGCTCTGTGGATATATTGGCATCAAGCATTTGCCAATAACAATTGTCTCTCCAATACAATCCACACGCCCGGTGCTTGTGCTGCTTGGTGCATTGTTCCTCTTTGGTGAGTCATTGAATGTGTACCAATGGATTGGTGTACTCATTGCCATTGTTTCGGTATTCCTGCTCAGTCGCAGCGGAAAGCGCGAGGGTATTGACTTTGTGGGCAACAGATGGGTGGCATTTGTTGCATTGGCGGCGTTGTTCGGTGCGGTGAGTGCGTTGTATGACAAGTATTTGATGCGTTCCATTCAGCCCATTGTTGTGCAGTCGTGGTTCAATATATACCAATGTGTGCTCATGGGCGTAATCATAACGGTGATGAATGCTGTAAATCCCGCGCAGCGTGGCCGCAAGTTCCTGTGGCGTTGGTCAATCCCTATGATATCCCTGTTCCTTGGTCTGGCCGATTTCTGTTATTTTACAGCATTGGCACAGGATGGTGCTCTCATAGCTGTAGTGTCTATGATAAGACGTGGCAGCGTTGTGGTTTCGTTTGCTTTCGGGGCGTTGCTGCTGCATGAAAAGAATCTCAAGAGCAAGGCGGTTGATGTGTTGTTGATATTGGTTGGATTATTTTTCTTATATTTGGGCTCGAAATGAGAAAGTCACTTTTAATAATTCTATTGTTGTGTGCGGCTGTACTGCAGATGCGTGCTCAGGAGATGCGCACCATATTTCTGGAGGCTCCTGATAGTATATTCCCGTTGATTTCCAAGAGCTACCGTGCCGATATGGTCGATTACATTGATGCCGGCATGACGGCAAAGGTAAACAATAGTCTTGACGGTACCAGTGTATTGGAGGGACTGGCTCCGGATTTTATGAGGCTTGCTGTTACGGCCTCGTCGACAATGCAGCTGAAACTTCTGCCTCTTGAAAACGATACGGTCATATGTGTGGTGAAGAGTGTTGTGGCCGAGGCGGTTGACAGCCGCATCTACTTCTATGACAAGGAGTGGAATGCGCTTGATGGTGCGGGATTGTTCTGTTTTCCGTCTATCGGTGATTTCTTTGTTTCTTCGGCCGATGAATATGTTGATATGTGTGATATATATCTTGTTTCATTGACACTTTCTGCTGCGGACAACACGCTTGTTGTGGAGTATACGATGCCTGCTTATATGAGTGTTGACGATGCGCAGAGGGTGAAGCCACTGTTGCGCAAACTCGTTTATTGTTGGAACGGCGAACGCTTTGTCAGGCAATAAAAAAATCCTTGATTCGAATTTGAATCAAGGATTTTTTTTAGGGGCATTGCCTTGTTTAGAAACGGAAAGCAATTCGAACTCTTGGAGCCGCAAATAGGCTTATTTGGTGATGTGTTGCAACATATTTTGTTGTAGCTTTAGGGCAGATTCTAATCATGCTTCCGACATACGATACAGGTTGTACTTCGAAACCAACTACAAGCCCTTTGGCAACAGAATACTCAATACCGGCAGTCGCCGCTGCTTTCAGAGCCATAATTTGTCCGGCACGTGAGTTGGGGATATACATCTCAATAGGGTCATTAAGCAGGTCGCCTATGATTTCCCCAAATTCATTCTTGTCGGCCGAATCTCCGGCGTTGTCTTCGCTTTCAATGTCATTAGCAACAGTCTCACCGGTGTAGGGAAGTACTGTTTGGATATTACCCATTTGCCAACCCAATGTTTCACCTATATAAAGATTGATGCGTTCGTTGCGTGTGTTGAAATAGTAGTTCGAACCAATACTTGCCGACCAGATGTTTGTCAGACGGCCTTCCAGATACTGACTTTGTTGTATCGGGAGGTTGGTGACAGAGTTGTCGCCCTTGATAAAATCCTTGGCGGGTGTCATCTGAATATTCATGTTGAATGTCAAATTGATATCAAGATGGTCGGTGACAAAGTATTTTGCCTGTAATCCAATGAGGTTTAATAAACTGTTGTTCTCTAATGAACTAAGGCTTAAATACATGCTGGGGTCTCCTGATTGGTTTGCAGTACCATTGTCGCTTGGTAACCCTACAGGATTCCAGAAACTACCATCGCTATAATATGTGGGCAACAAATATCCGCTGAGGTCTTGGTTGAACATCTGACTGCAACCAAGGTGGGCGGAAATTTCCCACTGCCCCTTGCGTGGAGCGAACGACGCATCACGCTTGCCCTCTTCGGCTTGTTGTGCCATTGAAGGCACAACAAGTAGGAGAGCAAACAACGCTATGCATAGTTTCTTGTTCATAACAATGTTTTTGGTTTGTTTGGGAAATTTTTCAGTATCTTATTTCGCACTTTCTGCAGATTCCCCGGTTGAGGGCTTTTCGTCCTTATCGAGAAGAGAGTCTGAGAAAAGCTCGCCAGACCCGTATGCTTCGATAATCTTTTCGATTGTAGTCCTGTAGACCTCAACAATTCTCTCATAAGCTGCTACCTCGCGCTTAG
>JAZRGF010000196.1:0-1081 GCA_045644005.1 Bacteroidaceae bacterium
TCGCCAAGACTAACGAGGCGGTGAGTATGCCGGAGCCTTGCGGCGAGATATTGAGAGCCATAATGATTGGTCGCAGGGTGTAGAACCCCCACAATCCGTAGATGATAGATGGGATACCGGCAAGCAAATCGGTAACGGTACTCAACACCGCCGCCACTTTTGTACCCTTGAAATACTCGCCCACGAACAGTGCCACGGGAAGAGAAAAGGGAATACAAAAGATAAGAGCCAATAGCGTGGTCATTAGCGTACCCGTTATGAAGGGCAACGCACCGTACTGCTCCGCTCCCTCGGTATAGCTCCACTCCGACGAGGTAAGAAACTTAAAGAACCCGAAATGTTCAAACGCTTCATAGGCGTCAGTGACGAGGGCATAAACGATGCCCCCGCACACTATCGGCATTGTCAGTGCAGCTATGAATAATATAACTTTATATATCTTGTCGTTCATAGACTTCCGTTATTGCAATATTGCTACACCGTCAAAAGCAACACTCTTCAAATTTGCCATGCTCAATTCCTTAGCCTTGGCAGGGAGCGGTGCATAGTGTACCTCAGAGGTAATGTTCTGCGCCTCGTCAGAAAGGATATATTTCAAAAGGTCAAGTGTTGCCATTGCCTGTTCTTTACTGCGGCCGGAGTAGTTCTGCTCCTTGTAAATAATCATCCAGGTGAATGTTGAGATTGGGTAAGCACCGGCTGCATCGGCATTGGTAATTGAAGTACGGGTATCAGTTGGAATTTTACCCGAAGCGGCAGCAGAGATAGAATTAGCATTAGGTTCAACAAATTCACCACGCTGATTACGGATTTTTGCGTATGGTATCTTCTGCGCAAATGCATACTCCGAGCCCACATAACCAATGGAGTTCCTGGTCTGCTTGATGACACCGGCCACACCGGGATTACCCTTTGCAGCCTGCCCCGAAGGGAAGTTGACAGACTTGCCTGCGCCGAAATCGGACGCCCACATCGGGCTTACCTTTGTCAAGTAGTCAGTGAACACAAAGGTTGTACCCGAGCCGTCTGAACGGTATACAGGAATTATTGCTTCTGCGGGAAGATTGAGTCCGGGGTTGAG
>JAZRGF010000197.1:0-3604 GCA_045644005.1 Bacteroidaceae bacterium
TTTTTTGTGCAAGTGTTTCAGCGTGCTTTAGCATATAAATAAAGCATCCACATCTTTTGGGATGTGGATGCTTTGTTGGTTGTGTATGGAACGACGTTCTTATATTTTCTTGTATGTGCTGATTGTGTAGTCTACTCCATCCTCTGTTTCAATGGGGTTGTTTGTTCTTATCTTGAGTGTGTTGTTTGTGAGCATATAAATTTCCAGCTTTGCTCCCACACCATAGACGCCTATAACAATGTCGTCACCTTCAACTGTGTAAGGCAATGGCAGGCTGTTGGGGGTATCGTTTGATGTGATTGTCACAGCACTTTGGGTGAATGTGTATTTTTGCCATTCGCCATCGGCTGGCTTTACGGTCTCGGTTTCTCCGTTCTCATAATAGGTTGTTGTAGACTTGAGCTCCCAAATTCCTTCAAGGTTATTTGCACTCTTTTCAACTTCGCAGCTTGTAAATGTCATCAAGGCGCAGAATGCCGCGATAACTAATGATGTGATTTTTTTCATTTGTGTCTGTGTTTAATTAATGATTGATTTGTTAAATTGAGTTGCGCAAATTTAGGCCTTTTCCCGTGTTAAAATGTATAATATTTGTAAAATATTGAATTTGTAATATTAATATATGTTAATGCAACACTTGCTCTTTATAAGAACTTATAAAGAAAAACTACCAAAAAAACATTTGTTAAATAATCTATTATAAGCAGTTATGTGCGTTATTTTTTGTTATTTTGCAATAATTAAATTTATATAAAATGAAAAGGAAAGGATTTGTAGTTCTTGCATTCTTGATGTTCGTGGTTACTTTGGCTACAGCACAGACACGTGGCGTTGCAAAGGATGCCATTCCCGGTGACAACAAAGTGCGCTATTATCGTTTGGCATTGCCTGTTACGCTGTCGGCTTACCAGCAGGATCTTGGTAGTGACTACAATAATGTGTTGCGTTTTTGGCGCGAGTGCGAGGATTACGCCAACCGTATGTTCGTGCCACTTGGTATATGCTTTGATGTTGTTGAGGATAGCCGTCTTGTGATGTCGCAGCCCAATATGATTGATGAAAACATATACAATGTGAATTTCGGTACTGAACTCACTAACGAGGCTGTGGGCTCTGATACCTATGATGTTGGTATGTGGATACATCACAGGAGTGAGTTCGACGAGAATACCGGTCTTTCTATTGGTAACGGCGCATATAATACCTCGACAAAGAGCAATGGCTATGCAAAGACCGACAAATGGGTTGTGGCTCATGAGCTTGGACACATGTTCGGTGCCGATTTCCACACTTCGCAGGGCGAGGGTAGTCTCATGGACAATGAAGGCGAGTTCTTCTCCTATCCATCCATACTGTTGATACGCGAGGAGTCTGTAAAGCACGGCGTTTCAGGTACTTATACATACAAGAGTGTCACCAACAGCGCGCCGGTCTTCGATACCAATGTGATGAAGGATACCTATAGGATTCCGCAAGGTGCCTGCATTGCAATACCTGTGTCGGCAACCGATGAGCACATAGTTACTTACTCCGCAATTGGCTGCAGCAGTGCAAATGTCACTGATGTCAATGGCGAGGACGGAATGGTGCCTTATTTCCGCTCTTTGGCTCCGCAGAGTGCGGCTGTAATAGACTACCGCCCTCAATACAGGGCCGATATCTATGACGAGGAGTTCTACTTTGTGACAGAAGGTACCGATGTGCCGTCAATGTTGGCGGGTTCTTACCCCATCGCTTTCCTTGCCAATGACATGCCTGAGGCTACCGGTTATGATTATCTCACAGCCAATCCTTTCTATAGCAACTATTCTGTTTGGGATGCAACCGTGCAGATTGTAGGCGGAACAACTTTCAATGCGTCACTCACTCCGCAGAAGAACAACTATTCGGCAGGGGAGACTGTGACCGTGACATGGGGCGTGAACAGCAACTATTTTACAAAGGATAGCCGCGTGCGCATCACAATGTCGGCAAACTATGGCGAGACATTCGATTATGTGCTTGCCGAGTCGGTGCCTGCGACAGATGGCAGCAGCGATGTTGTGTTGCCCAATGTGAATGTTGGTGCAGTTGATGTCGATTTCGTTACAGCAGTGCGCTCAATGCGTGGCGGTATAATCAAGGTAGAGGAGATTGGTGGTGTTGCATATACGCTTACAACACTTTCTCCCGAAAACGGTGGCGGCTTCACCGTTACAGGTGGCGGCTCTGCGCCGGAGCCTGTGGTGACATATACAGTGGCTGTTAAGGCCGAGCCTGCAGACGGCGGTGTTGTTGCTGTAAATGGCAAAGGTGCTTCGGCTACTGTTGAGGAAAAGGCACAGGTGACATTGTCGGCTACCGCAAACAATGGATATACATTCGATGGCTGGTACTATAGTGGAGCGTTAGTGAGCAACTCGACTGAATATACGGTTACTGTTACCGCTAACGCGCAGTACGTTGCAAGGTTTAAGGATGTTGTTGTGGAACCAGAAGAACCACAGGCGGGCGTGTTGACTGATGGCACAGTGTATCAGATTCTTAATGTGAACTATACCGCCCCACAGAAATACATAATAGACAATGGCAACGACAATGCGCAGGCTACAACGCTTGGAACCGATGTAGCCGGCAGTGCGTGGGTGGTTTCAAAGAAGAGTGCGAATTGCTATTCGTTCAAGAACAGCAGTACGGGCCGCTACCTTACCGGCACAACCGCGCAAAGTGGACGCTGGACAATGAGCAGCACCGAGTCGGTTGTTTATGTCTACAAGGAGAGCGACGGCCGCTATTATATCTCGGCTGTTGAGCTTGCCGACCTCTCAACAAGGTCAATGTCGTGTGCCCATAACCCCGGTGACCACACCAACTTGGTGACCTGGTACAATGTGGACGACAAGGGTGTTGCAATTCTTCCGTCAATGTGGAATTTCGTGGAGTATGTAGAGTCCGGCAAGGAGGCTTCATACACCGTTACCGATGAGGCCGGAAATGTCTATAGTGGTACATACTCGGGTACTATAGGTGTTGACAGGCCGGTATTTACAGGCGTCTATGGCTATGAACTTGTCAATGAGGTATGGAACGGCAGCAACTATGAGGCAACAATCGTGTTCCCCTTTGTTGTGTCAAAGGCGGGCGAGATACCTAATGAGATATTCATTTCATTCTTTAGCGAAGATACCAAGGTTTGGCGTGCAGTCGGCAATGATGTAAAGGTACAGACAAACAACAGTTCCTATCCGGTTGATCTGAATGCGTTGTGGAGCATATATCCTCGCTTCAAAGAGGGTAACTTCACATTTGTAATCAGGAATATTGCAAACGGAAAGTATGTCTATTCCGCCGAGCCCGACAATACCAACAAGCATAATAAGCAGGGAACAGTTGTGCTCAACGGCACACCGTCAGAATTTGAATATGTGCATAATGGCGGAAAGATGGGATTCCGCTTTGCCGGCATGCAGAAGCTCTATTTGTCAATCAACTCGGTGAACGACAATGATGTATATCTTGGTGTCTATCAAAGCGTTCACAATGGAACTAAAATCTATGATTCTCAGGTAACGTCCTATGGCGTGGCTATCGGCGAGACCGGATATGCGACATTCTATGCCCAAGT
>JAZRGF010000198.1:0-8764 GCA_045644005.1 Bacteroidaceae bacterium
CGCAACACAACAGCTCCTGCTGCCGAGTGGGTTGCCGGTGGTATCCCCATCACTATGATGATGAACATGGAGCGTCGTCACGGCGAGATGAAGCCTGTTATCCAGAAGGCTCTCGTTGACCTCAACGGTGCACCATTCAAGGCGTTTGCAGCAAACAGAGAGCAGTGGGCAAAGGAGACATGCTATGTTTACCCAGGCCCAATCCAGTACTTTGGCCCAACAGAGGTTTGTGACCAGACTACAAAGACTCTCGCTCTTGAGCAGCAGAAGTAATACACTGGAGGCTTGATGGCAGACGCCAAAAAGAAATCCAGGACACAGAAGGTCGGCGGACAGAAGAAAAATTCGGCCCGCCGACCCTCTTCTACACGCAAAAAGAAACCGCGTGTAATGGCTACGTGGAAATATGTGGCCATTTCAATACTCATTACAGCAAGCGTGCTGGCATTGGCATACAAGCCATTCATTGAGCCGGCATTCAACCGCTTCACCACTTGCAGTGGCGAAAAAATCTACGGTTCATGCATCCCCAAAGGCTACTCGGTATATGGCATTGACATATCGCACCACCAAGGGGATATAGACTGGCAAAGGCTGAAGAGCGGCACACCCGGCGAGCCGCCAATAAGTTTCGTATACATAAAGGCCACCGAAGGCAGCAGCCACAGCGACAAACGTTTCGAGAAGAACTGGAAAGCCGCAAAAAAGAGCGGCATAATGCGTGGTGCATACCACTATTTCGGCACAAAGTCATCGGGCGAGAAACAAGCCCATCTGTTCATAAGCAAGGTAAAGCTGGAGAAGGGCGACCTCCCACCAATGGTGGATGTGGAGGACGAACCACAGGATCCCGCACTCTACCGCCAGGAACTCAAGAAGTTCATAACAATACTCGAGGAACACTACAAGATAAAGCCCATTATATACACCTACAAAAAGTTCCACGCACGCCACATCAACAACAACCATTTCAACGACTACCCTTTGTGGATTGCGCGTTACAACGTGACCGAACCGGGCATAAACAAGAAATGGATTCTGTGGCAATGCACCGACAAAGGCCGACTGCCAGGCATACCGGAGAAGGTGGACATCAATGTGTTCAAAGGAACAATGGAGGAACTTGAAGCATTGAGAATCAAATGATTCAGCGATGCACATTCCCCATCAACAGAGCCTCGGCCTTCTCCTTGTTCGAGATGAACGAAAACTCCTTTATAATTACATCACATGCCCTTCTATCCAAAATGCGCGGTGCAAGATATTCAAGCGCTTCCAATCTATAAGAATCAAAGTTCAGGAGCGAGAGCATAGAGGCACACTGCCTTGAAGTGAAATAGTTTCCGATGCAGGCGACACGTATCATTTTTATACGGTCCTTATCAAAAGGCTCCTCCTCCAACAGAGAATACAAAAATTCAAAATCGGATTTATTCATTGCCCTTGCACGCATGTGCGACATATTGGAATAAATTCCCGACGGAACACTTAAACCTACATTCTGAACAGGCAAAGCCGCAAAAACAGGCAGTTGCAACATTGCAAAAAACACAAATGACAAACTTAATCTTTTCATAGTCCGACAATTCTTTTTGCAAATATGCACAAATTGGACCGGAGATAAAGAAGTATTTATCCTAAAGAGCCATAGGACAATCCCTATTTAATCATCTATGCATTTTGCATAAACGGGATGTGTCAATCTTCAAGATATGCAGCGCTGGCACTTGAATAGCGGCGCCACGCATCGACCATCGCCACAAAATCCGCAGGCAACTCCGAGTCGAAATACATCTCCTTGCCTGTTGTGGGATGCACAAAACCCAATGTCTTGGCATGCAATGCCTGACGCGGACACAGTTTGAAGCAGTTGCGCACGAACTGGCTGTACTTGCTGAAGTTCGTACCCTTCAATATCTCGTCACCACCATAGACATCGTCATTGAACAGGATGTGGCCGATGTGTTTCATGTGCACCCTTATCTGGTGTGTGCGGCCGGTTTCGAGATTGCACTCCACCAGCGACACATAGCTCAGACGCTCGAGCACGCGGTAATGCGTTACGGCATGTTTACCAATGCTCTCGTCGGCCGACACGCACATCTGCAACCTGTTGCGAGGGTTACGCGTTATGTTGCCGACAACCGTCCCGCTGTCATCCTTCAGGTTACCCCACACCACTGCATTATAGGTGCGCTTTGTGGTTTTCTTGAAGAACTGCATTCCCAGATGAGCCTTTGCGAAGGCTGTCTTTGCCACGACGAGCAGACCCGAGGTATTCTTGTCAATGCGATGCACAAGACCAACCTGCGGGTCATTGGGGTCAAAATCGGGATTATCCTTCAAGTGCCATGCAACGGCATTGATGAGTGTTCCGTGGGTGTTGCCACAACCGGGATGCACCACAAGCCCGGCAGGCTTGTTGACCACCATGAGTTCATCGTCCTCATACACCACATCAAGCGGTATATCCTCGGGGACAATGGTGTTGTCGTATGCGGGGGTGTTGTATGTGATTACAATTTCATCAAGAGGCTTCACCTTGTAATTGCTCTTGACAACCTTGCCATTGACAGAGATTGAGCCTGCATCGGCAGCCTGCTGTATCTTGTTACGCGAAGTATGGGCAACGTGGTCTACAAGGAACTTGTCTATGCGCACAGGCGCCTGCCCTTTGTCGGCTGTTATATGCAGCTCGCGAAAAAGGGACTCCTCGGACTCGAGTTCGTCGATATCAAGCAAATCGGGGGTTATGTCGTCCATAAAAATCAGATGTCAAAAATTGAATCGAACACAGGCTCGCCTTCCACATCACTCTCCTTGCCACTGCCAATGACAACGGTCACCGATGCGCCTTGTGGTATAGCCTCGCCGTTGGTAAGCAGCTTGCCGTTGTAGCGCAACTCATACACCCAATCCTTTTCGCCGGGAATGGTATCGACCCTCTCTATCACAAAGCCTGCGGCCTTGATGTGTGACTCGGCCTCGCGGTATGTACGGTTGTCAATAACCGAGGGAATGGCACATTTGGGTTTCACCGCCGAGTTGACGACAAGACCCACCTTGCGCCCCTCCTTGACCGCAGAGCCGGCTGCCGGATACTGCATAATTACCTCATCGGCTGTTGCACTCTCCTTGTAACGGCGCTCGACAACAGCATAACCCAGTTTCTCTTTTGCAAGAACTTCAGCAGCCTCGTCAAGATGAATGCCACACACATCGGGGACTGCGCACGACTCGTCGTGGTTAGTATAACCGTCGACCCACCGCAGTGCCAGGCAGGGCAAAATGGCAAGCACAACCGCCATTGCCAAAAGATTCAACAGCACTACAGTAATTCTCTTTTTAAATGTCACTTTTCCGTTCTTTGTATTTTTCTTTGTCTTGTCCATCCTTGCAGGCTCTTTTTCTGTGTCTTTCATACCAATAATGGATTCAATCGGATAGCGGGCCTTTTGCCACAACCAATCAGATGCAAAATTAATACAACTTGAGTGCAAACACAAAAATAAGCCGACATTTTTGCCCGCCATGCAACCTTTATGGCCCGCAAAACGTTTTTTACGGGTCGCGACATCGGAACAACTGTCAGAACGCGTTTTTTTCTTGCATTCTTTTTACTTTTGTTGTATCTTCGCATGGTTAAAAAGCATATATGTTACCGTCATGAAAAAGATAATGTTCATACTTGTTCTGGCAATGTTGTCAACTGCCGGAGCACAGGCGCAGCTCATAAAGAAGAGAGAGAAGAAAGAGACCGTACAGAACGAGGCCTACGCTGCAGGCAAAGTTCCTGTAATCAACGGCAAAGTGACCTTTGAGACAGAGATTCCGGCAAAAGGTCTCACTGCTGCACAGGTTGAGGAGAGAATGAATGCCTGGATTACAGAACGCTACGTAAAGCCCACTGTATTATCGGTGCAGCGTTTCGAGAGCGGGAAACCGGGTACAACAATAATCAAAGGCGAGGAGTACATTGTCTTCAGGAGTAGTTTCTTCATATTGAGCAGGGCCAGGATGTACTATTTCCTCACACTTACGGCCGGTGAAGGCAGTTGCAAGTTCAACCTCTCGCGCATCACATACTGGTATGACGACGAGGACGAAAAAGGTGGCGTAAAGATGATTGCCGAGAACTGGATTACCGATGACAATGCTTTCAACAAGAAAGGTGAGCTGAAGAGATTCGAGGGCAAGTTCCGCCGCAAGACAATTGACCTTAAAGAGCAGCTTATTGACGAACTCACCAAAGCACTGAACAAATGAGAACCGTTGACAAGATAAGATACATACTCAACGTGCTGTTCCTTATTGGAGCGGCAGTGACATTCGTGCTATTCATGATCAATGGCGACAGCAATGCGTTCAAGTTTGCCGGCGTGGTTGCTCTGACATTCAAAATAATGGAGTTTATTCTCCGTTTCGTAAACTGAAAGTCCATAATGATAAAGAGGATATTATACCTTCTGCTCCTTGTTGTACCTGTCATTGCAAGCGGACAGAGCCTGAGGAAGAACGCCGGTGGCGGCGACAGCGGGCTTGGGCATGGCGAGGTATTCAGCCCTTTCAAGGACAATCCCAAGGACAGCACAAAAAAGGGGGGTGTAGTACCCAAGGAGATACACCAGTGGAAGGTAGACCGTAAATTCGGGCGCAAAATTGGAATCAATGCCGACACACTACAGTTCATGTTCCAGAACCGTCACCTTACCGAGGGAGAGAAAGGAGAGTACAATTTCCTTGGCAGCATGGGAACACCAAGGCAGACAAGGATATACTTCAACCGCCCCACAACAACCACGTTTGACTTCCTGCAGCCATATGACCACTTCTACACTACCCCCGACAGGTTCATATTCACCGACACCAAGTCGCCATACACGAACCTCACCTACCACTCGTCGGGCAACAAGGTCGATGGTGATGACCACATAAGGGCATACTTTACCACAAATGCAGGAAAGCACTTCGGCGTGGGATTCCTGTTCGATTACCTGTATGCACGTGGACGCTATGACAAGCAGTCAACATCACTCATCAACTTCTCACTCTTCTCGTTCTACCGTAGCGACCGATACAACTATCACCTGTTGGCAAGCCGCTACCGCATGAAGCAGAGAGAGAACGGCGGTATAACCGACGACCGATACATCACCCGCCCCGAAGAGACCGACGGCGGAGGAAGCAACATGGGTACCGCCGACATACCGGTGAGGTTGGATGCGACATGGAGCAGGAACGAGGTGTATGACATATACTTCACACACAACTACAATTGGGGATATCACCGTGAGAAGATACCCGCAGACACAGCCGCAACAGCGCTCCCCGACTCCATAAAGGCAATAGCAAAAGCCGAGAGCGTCAATGATTCCATTGTAACAGAATTTGTAAATGTGGCACGCCTGACACACACAGCCGATGTATCATATCTGCTACATGAATACATAAACCACAGATTACCAAGGAACTACTACGCCGACACATTCCTGCCGCACGACTCTGTAGACAACACCCACGACCTTTCAATTGACAACAGGCTTGCCCTGTCGCTTTGCGAAGGATTCAAGAAATGGGCTTTTGCCGACATCACCGCTTTTGCCGAACACAGATATGACCGTTATCTGTTGCCCGACACCATAACCGGCAACCCGCAGGAGTTCAACAACATCTACAACGAGCACTCGTTGTTTGTGGGTGGTGAGATTTCAAGCACACACGGCAAACATCTGCGCTACCGCGCCCTGGGAGAGACAGCCATCCTTGGCGGTGAGCTGGGCGCATTCTCAATCGACGGCGGCATTGACTGCAATTTCAAGTTGTGGAAAAAGGACATCAATGTCTCAGCAAAGGCATTCATGAAGAACAACAGGCCATCGTTCTACTACCGTCATTTCCACTCGGAGCACTTCTGGTGGGACAACGACCTTGCCAAGGAGTTCAAGACACGTATCGAAGGAAGCATAGAAATACCGTTTTCAAGGACAAGGCTGGATGCAAAGGTCGAGAATGTAAAGAACTACACCTACATTGCCAACCACTCTATCCTGGCACCTAACAGGCAGGATTACCTCAACCGCTTCAACGTGAAGCAGGACAAGGGAAACATACAGGTCATTGCTGCATCGCTGAAACAGGACTTCAAGCTGGGCATACTGAACCTGAATACGGAGGTGACCTACCAGTACAGCAGCAACCAGGATATATTGCCATTGCCGACACTGAACGCATACGCGAACATCTTCCTGAAGTTCACAATTGCAAAGGTGCTACACACCGAAATTGGCGCCGACGCATGGTACTTCACAAAGTATTATGCACCGGACTACATGCCGGCACTGGGCCAGTTCGTACAACAGAACCAGGCAAACAGGGTTGAGATTGGCAACTACCCTGTGGCAACCGTCTATGCCAATTTCCAGCTCAAGCAGACACGTTTCTACGTCAAATACTACCATGTGAACAAGGGATTGGGCAGCAGCAACTACTTCACGACACCTCACCACCCGCTGACACCGTCGGTACTGTGGTTCGGACTGTCCTGCAGATTCTACAACTAAACACACTCACTTACTATGAACGTAACCGTCAAATGGGGTTTTATAGGCTGTGGCGAGGCCACAGAGAAGAAGAGCGGCCCTGCATTCCCGCTGATAAAAGGCTCTGAGGTCGTAGCCGTAATGGGACGCGACAAGGAGAAGACAAAGGAGTATGCCAAGCGACACAACATCCCGCACTGGTACACCGACGCACAGGCACTCATTGACGACCCCGAGGTGAACGCCGTATACATTGCCACACCACCATCATCGCACGCCACATTTGCCATAATGTCAATGAAGGCAGGCAAGCCAGTATATGTGGAAAAACCGCTTGCAGCCAACTATGAGGACTGTACACGCATAAACAGAGTATCAAGAGAGACAGGCGTTCCATGCTTTGTGGCATATTACCGCCGTTATCTGCCCTACTTCCAGAAGGTAAGGGAACTGTTGCCACAGATAGGCAATGTACTTAACGTGCAGATACGTTTTGCCGTTCCGCCACGCGACCTCGACTACAACCGCGAGAACCTCCCCTGGCGAGTGAACCCCGACATTGCCGGTGGCGGTTATTTCTATGACCTTGCACCACACCAGATTGACCTTTTGCAAGAGATGTTCGGCTGCATACTTTATGCCGAGGGCTACAGCACCAACCGTGGCGGGTTATACAAGGCCGAGGACACGGTCAGCGCCTGTTTCAAGTTCGAGAGCGGTATTCCGGGTTCAGGCTCATGGTGTTTTGTCTCGGACGAATCGTCAAAAGAGGACCACATTGAGATTTTCGGCAGCAAGGGATGCCTGAAGTTCTCGGTATTCACATTCGAGCCCATTGAACTGCGCACCGTTGACGGGACAAGACAGTTCAACATCCCCAACCCGCCATATGTGCAGCTGCCGCTCATACGCAACATTGTCGAGCATATACAACACATAGGACATTGCGAGTGCGACAGCGTGAGCGCTACACCCACGAACTGGGTTCTCGACAAGATTCTTGGTAAAATAATTTGAGCAATGAGGTACATGAAAAAATGGTTCTCTTCAAACATAAGGACAATAGTTGCCATTATTGCCCTGTGTACCTCCATGCCGGGAGTCGCACAGGAGAAGGAAACGACAGGTTTCTTTGGGAAAATAAAGGATATTACAATAAAGACGGTCGACTTTGTAGCTTATGTATTGAGTGACATAGACACAACTTATGTCGAGAACAACCGCTACAACCTGACATTCATGCCGGAGTATTCGTTCAGCTACGAACACTACCGGCTGGGGACAATGGGCGATGCGGGTCAAAGCATAGGCATTATACCCTCCAACCGCAATGTCATGTCATTGAATTTCGGATGGAGGTGGCTCATCGTCGGCTACAGCATCGACCTGCAGAAGAACCGCCCACTGAAGGAGTTCAGCACAAGCCTCTACTCCACCCGTTTCGGGCTCGACCTCCTGTACCGCGAGGCAAGCGAAGGCTACGGGATAAATGACGTGCAGGGAGTACACAACGAAAAGCCACTACAGGAGAACCTTGCAGGCAAAGACGTGCTCGATGTAAGACAGTTGGGTGTGGGCCTGCACTATGCATTCAACAAACGCTTTTCATACTCTGCGGCATATGGCCAGTCTACCATACAGCGCGTGAGTGCCGGTTCATTGATTCTGGGTGCCGGCTACAATTGGCAGGAGTTCACTTTCGACCATGAGAATATCGAATCACATACGGGAACAGCGCTACAAGAGAAGCTCAAATTCAATAAGGCTGTCTACAATGATTTCAACATAAGTGTGGGATATGCCTACAACTGGGCCTTTGCAAAGAACTTCCTTGTTGGAGCATCGTTTGAGCCGGCAATAAGCTACAAACAGGCTCGTATGCAGTACAATGATGAAACCGACAGGCAAGGAAGCATTGGCATGGACTTTACCACACGTGCAGCTTTGACATACAACAACCAAAGATACTATGCCGGTGCGTCTCTTGAATCGCACACCTACCTGTACCACAAAAAGCCGTTATATATGACAAACGGATTCGGCGTGCTGGAGGTGTACGTCGGGGTCAACTTCTGGCGCAGGAAATGACAAAAAGAGAACTACGCTTTTGAACGTAGTTCTCTTTTTGTCATCCAACGGCTATAGCCTAAAAGCGCATACCCAATGTAGCCACAAGCGAATGTTTTGTCATTGTCACCGCTGCCCCCGGATTAGCGACTTCATAA
>JAZRGF010000199.1:0-7084 GCA_045644005.1 Bacteroidaceae bacterium
GGGCAGTCGTGTACGGCATTCGGTGCTTCCTTTGTTCAAGAGTCGCTTTGCGACATCTTTCAGTCGGTGCACACCTCGCCGCTCGCTGCTTGTCGCAATGCTTGGGGCGGCAAGAACTCGCTGCGCTCAAACATCATGCCACCTGTTCCAAGCATTGCTCGGCTGCTCGCTGTGCCTCCCAACGCTGCCCTTCCGCCCTTGGCGGGGAATTACCTTTTGCAATGAACTGGCGCGTAGAATAGTAATTCTCAATACTGCTACCGTTGAAAATTGCGAGTAAGTGAGTGTGGGTAAACTTGTTTACACACAAAGCGAGCGGAAGCAATTTCAAAGGAGTTAAAATAGTTGTAAATTTAATACATTAATAGACTGCTCCCCTAGACTTTGCAGGTGAGCCGCAGTAAGCAGCTTCCTGAATAATAAATTGAAAGCGACCGGAATGCCGGTCGCTTTCGTTTTTGACAGTCGGCCTGTAAGCCGGGTTCTGTACCCCTTGCGGGGTGTCTGTCATTCATCTATGCAATGTGTCACCACATTGCTAAAGCGTTCTACCCTCCGGCTCGGGCGAGCAACCCTCAAACACCGGTTTACATGAACTTGCAGCCTCCAAGACACACGGCCCGTACATCGCTGCACGGCCGGTGGGCTCTTACCCCACCTTCTCACCCTTACCCTTGCGGGCGGTTATTTTCTTCTGCGTTACTCTGCCTTCGCAGGCGGCTTTCTGTTAGGAAGTGGAGTGCTCTGTGCTGCCCGGACTTTCCTCCTTTGCCCTTTGGGCAACGGCGACAGACTGTCCGACTGTCTTTTTCTCTGTTTCTGTCTGTACCTGCATGCAGGCCTTTGTTTTGCAAAGGTAAGGCAAAATGGCATAATATGCAAGTTTAATTGCGGGGTGTTGTCTTATAGATATTTTTACCTGGATATTTTGTGTAGAAATGTGTGTTAACACAAATTAACATTTATAACTCGTGATATTCTGTATTGTTCGTTCTCTATTGAGGTGTAAAGTTAATACACAACCGGCTTTTGCATTCTTACTTGAATGAAACGTTGACCGGCGAGCTGTAGCGTTTTTCTGCTTTAACCGTTATGTGCTTGCTGTATGTTAATATCAAGGTTTGGGCAGGTGCTTTCTACTTTCACCTGTTTTATATATATATCACGGTGGTGATTTTGTTGATATAATATTGGTCAATGCCCTTCATTATCAGGTTTAAGTGTGAAAGCCGGTCTTTTTCCGTTATTTATGTAACTTTAACGCGCAAAATTTGTATTTGATATATAGAATGATTAATTTCGCGAATTAAAATTGTATCGGAACAAAAATGAGGCAACTAAAAATTACCAAAAGTATCACGAATCGTGAAAGCGCATCTCTTGACAAGTATTTGCAGGAAATTGGTCGCGAGGAACTCATCACCGTTGAAGAAGAGGTGGAGTTGGCACAACGAATAAGGAAAGGAGACCGCCGTGCACTTGAGAAATTGACGCGTGCTAATTTGCGTTTTGTGGTTTCTGTGGCAAAACAGTATCAGAACCAGGGACTCAGCCTCCCCGACTTGATTAACGAGGGTAACCTTGGACTCATCAAGGCGGCCGAGAAGTTTGACGAGACCCGTGGTTTCAAATTCATCAGTTATGCTGTTTGGTGGATTAGACAGTCTATTTTGCAGGCGCTTGCCGAGCAGGCACGTATTGTGCGCTTGCCATTGAACCAGGTGGGTTCGTTGAACAAGATAACAAAGGCATTCTCAAAGTTTGAGCAGGAGAACGAGCGCCGTCCATCGGCCGAGGAACTTGCCGACCAGCTTGACTTGCCTGTTGACAAGGTGGTGGACTCTTTGAAGGTGTCGGGCAGGCACATTTCGGTTGATGCGCCTTTTGTTGATGGTGAGGATAATAGTTTGCTCGACGTGTTAGTGAACGATGACTCACCTATGGCCGACAATACTCTTGTCAACGAGTCGCTCTCGCGTGAGATTGACCGTGCCCTCTCTACGCTTACTGACCGTGAGAAGGAGATTATACAGATGTTCTTCGGTATCGGCATGCAGGAGATGACACTTGAGGAGATTGGTGACCGTTTCGGTCTTACACGTGAGCGTGTGCGCCAAATTAAGGAGAAGGCTATTCGTCGCCTGAAACAGAACCAGCGCAGCAAATTGCTGAAGTCATATCTAGGATAATAAAAAGAATTGTATCGGGCCGCCTAAAAAGCGGCCCGTTTTTGTTTGTATCTTTGGTGTTACGCCTTCTTTCTCTTGTTAAAAGTTGTGATAAACTTTTAGAACTGTCAATAAATTAGTATTTTTGTGGAAATTTATGCTTTAGACCGTTATGAAAAAAATTATTTCTATACTTTTTATCTTGTGCCTTGCTGTACCGTCACTTTCTTTTGCCAAGGATGGCAAGAAGAAGGAGACGAAAAAGAAGATTGAGACCGAGGTTTATGTGTGGGGCGTTTCGCTCTCATTCTCGGACTCTATTGTCTATTTTACTGAGATACAGCATGTTGAGGGCGCAATCATTGAGGATAAGTTGTTGCCTAACCGTCATCTCTATGCCTATGAGCTCAAGGATTATATGAGCTATGAGGAGGGTATGCCGGGCCGCACTTCGTTCATCTATTTCAGGGACAAGCGCTCAAAGCTTGAGAAAAAGGAGCAGAAAGTAAAGAAAAGATTTGTTGAGGGTGGTGAAAAGACAGTGCGCTACCTTGGTGACAAGTTCAAGTTTACAAAACATTGATAATGCGTTGTCCGGCGGCAATTCTTCTCTCTCTCTTGCTTTTCTTTACGGTTTCGTGCCACAACGATGTGCCGGCGGGTGCAGAAGTTGAACCCGGGCTGCAGAGAGGTGACACGGCTGTCAGTACGCTTGTCGTTTATATGATGGCCGAGAATAGTTTGGCGAATTTTGCTGCTACTGATATTAATGAGATAAGGGAAGGTGCTGTTTCTGTTCCCTCCAATTGTCGCTTGTTTGTCTTTGTCGACGACCGCAATAATCCTCGTCTGCTTCAATTCAAAAATGTTGATGGCGTGGGTGTGGAGGAGCTACTGCTTTCATATGCCGCTGATTTCTGTTCCAGCGATGCCGGGCAATTCGCTTCTGTGCTTGCCGGTGTGCTCAATGATTATCCCACTTGCTCTTTGGATCTTGTTTTGTGGTCGCACGGCGATGGGTGGCTGACCGATAGATCACGCGTTGCCGCAATGCGTGCCATTGGTGTCGACAATGGTAAGAACAGCTTCAGTAATTGGACAACCAGGGCTATTGAGATTGAGGAATTGGCTGCTGTTATTGAGGATTTGCCGGTGAAAGTGGGCAGGCTTATGTTCGATGCCTGTTTTATGCAAGGTGTGGAGGTGGCATATGCACTGCGCAATGCAGTGGAGTGGGTGATTGCCTCGCCAGCTGAGATTCCGGGCGACGGTGCTCCCTATGAAACAGTTGTTGGTGAGTTCTTTGTCTCTGATGGTGTGCAGGGTATTATTGACTCTTACAAGGCTGCTTATGTGGATGATGTGATGGGTGTTGTTCTCTCGGCTGCATATATGCCGGCAATGCAACATCTTGCCGATGTCTCTTATTCAAATATCTGCACCTATTTCAATTCTTCGAAAAAACGTGAATATATTGATGTCTTTGCCTATCTGCCCGGAGGTGCGAGTGGGCTTTATGGCTACATGCCTTGTTTCTACGATGCTAATGGGGTAATGAAGAAATATCTTACGGAACCGGAGTATGCTGTGTGGAAGGAGGCGCTTGATGCTGCCCTCCCTTATGTTGCTACTACGGGCAGTTGGTATTCGGCTTATGTGGGCGGGGATTTCCCTGTTGATACATCGGTCTATTGCGGTATGTCAATGTATATGCCGCAGAGTACAAGTCGTTATGCCCTGTTGAATGCCGATTTCGCCACTACCGAGTGGTATAGCGCTGCGGGGTGGAGCGAGGCCGGGTGGTGAGTCTTTCTTAGAACTGCACGCCAAGCTCTATGCGTATGCCCCATTTCTGTATGCCGGGCAGGTCGCGGTAGGTGAGACGTCTTACATAGTCTATGCGCAACACCTTGAAAATATTTGCAATTCCCACACCAACTTCCATGTATGGCTTTGTGCCAAGGTAGCACTGTTCGTAATTCTCGTATGGGAACTTGAACAGATTGCCTGTGTTCAGCGGGTCGGGGCGGTTCTTATGTGTCAGGTGTCCGAACATGCCGCGGAACGTTATCATCTCGCGCCATTTAAGTTTGCGGATAAGCGGTATGCGGTTCAGTAGCAGTCCGTTCATGTTGTATGTCAAGTCCCACGATGCATACTCGTCATTGATGAACTCCATGGCGTTCATCAGTGCATACGACTCGCGTTGAATGGTGTATGAGAGGTTGGCGTTGGGTATTATGAGCATGGGGAACGGTACTTGGTTCCACACTTTTCCGGCCTTTATTATGCAGTCGGTGTAACCGAATGCCGAGAACCAGAACCTCTTGTAGAACCCGAACTCTGTGTGGTGGTAGTTGTATTCGCTACCCAATATCCCTTTGAAGCCCATGCGGTGCGACAGGGTGAATACCGGGTGCTGGGGTGTTGTTGAACGGCGGTTCCACTTGCTTTGCATGAACTTCTCCTTTGGGGCATAGCGCAGGCCAACTTCCACTTCGGCACGTGTGACATCGTTCGCAAATGTACTTGTTGTTATGCCGTCGATGGTCTGTGTACGCTCAAATGGGATGTAGCGGCTGGTGATATCTTGCCTGTGGCGCAGGGTGATGTCGAACGAGAAGTGGTTGTGGAACTCCTTAGTGTATGTCAGTTCGGCTTTGCGCACATAGCCTACCTTGTCATCGTCCTGTCGCTTGAGGCTGATGAAGAGGTTGTCTTTGTTGGTGTAGAGATAGTTCTGGCCATACTGGTAGATGTCATTCTCATAGCTCAGGCGCAGTGAGTGTATTGGGAATTCATTGGGGTGCTCTTTTTTCTTTTTGAAAGAATACTCCATTTCGCCCATGTATTTCAGTTTCTTGTCGCCAAAGCCGTATGCCAGATAGAAACGACCGAAGAGGTGCGGGTTCAGGTAGGCCGATGTCATTGCGCCGGTCCTCAGTCGCCACCCCTCAAGTCCATTGTGGCTTATGGTCGTGTTCATTGGACCATAGAAGAGTGGTGGGTTCTCCTTTCTTATCGGCACCCATCCGGTGAAGAGGTACGATATGCATTTCTCGCTCCAATAATATACCGGGTTGGAGCGAAGGGCTTTCATCAGGTCGCCGACAGAGCGCTCCTTGCTGCTTACCTCGTTGAAACCATATTGACTCCAATACTCCTCGCTCTTGCTTGTTGAATTGTCATCTTCAATTACTTCGGCTGGGCTGTCCAGTATGCGCTCGGCAAATTCGTTGCTCTGGAACGTGTGGTTGCGGTACACGACTTCGCGGTTTGCATAAAAGCCGGTGACTGCATTTACCAGCTTCATCTCGGTGGTGAGTGTCTCTTTGTTCAACAAACGGGTGCCATCTGCAGCGCGCCCGAACTCCTGCGTTATCTTCATGCTCTCAACGAAATTCATGCTTATTTCGTGAGGTACATTCATGTCTACCGATTTAATGAACAGGGTAGTGTCATTGGTGACATATATGTGACCTGTAAAACCGAATGATTCCACATTGAACGGCGTGAAAGCGAGGTCAATGCAACTGTCACCATCAATTACCGTGGTGTCCATTATGTAATATCGGTAGAATGTAGGGCCCAATTTTGAGAGGGGGCTCACGAATTTATTCTGGAATAGTGATATGTTGTCCTGGAAAATGTCTACATCCTTGAAAATCTCCTCATACAAGGCCTCGGTCTCACCGGCCGAGAATACGTCGTCTATTCCGTTGCGGCGGCGAGCCTTTACATGTCGCCTGGTGCGTTGGGGCTTGTTGCGGTGATACTCGGTAGCTATGAGTTCGCGGGCCGAAATGTGCAATATCGGTTTTCCCGATATGCGTGAGGTGTCTACATAATCCTCAATGAACTTGAACTTCTTGCCAAACGGGTTGCCGTTGCCGGTCTTGAAGTCATTGAGCGCAATGTTCAGTTTTTCGTGTCTTTCGTGGCTGTAAAACTCTTTGTTCAACGGTGAGTTGTCGTTCCTCTTTTCAATGATTCTGCGTGCCAATGTCACTGCAGGGTTGTTCTTTCTGCTGTAGCGCTCGCGTTCGGGCTTGATGACAACCTCCGGCAAGTCATAGTCGGCCGGTTTCAGCTTTATCTTCAATGGCATATCAGTAGTGGCATTGATGACGATTCTCTCCTCGTCATATCCCAAGCTCGATACAATGATGGTGTCCTGCTTGATGTGCGAAAAGAATGAGAACTTGCCGTTGCTGTCGCTACTGCTGCCGTTGGAGCCGTCTTTTAACCTCACCGAAACGTAGGGTATCGCTTTCTGTGTCGAAGAATCTACAATTTTGCCATGTACCCTGATCTTCCCATTGCTGTCCTGGGCTTGCAGGGCAGTGGGGAAGGTGAGGGTAATTATTATATATATAAGGTATATAAGGCTTTTTCTTGTCATTTTTCTCTTTCCGGCAAAAGTTCAGTCGCTGTTTTTGCAAAACGCAATTGCAAAAGTACGCAAAAATATGCTATTGACTGCCTTTTATCAGGACGAATTAATGTAAACTCTCGGCTCTTTGCGTTTTTTTATGCTTCTATTTTTAAATTATTTTTCTTTTTTATGTTGAAATAATCCATAACAACAAAGTGAGTGAAGAAAATGTTCTAAAAATGTTCATTTTTTTAGTTCTCTAACTTCTTGAAAATTAATGGTGTTTTAAAAAAGTTTAAAAATAGCTGTAAATTTTCTCTTGAAATGTTTTGCCAGTTCAAAAACTTGCCTTACCTTTGTACTCGCTTTCGGGAAGCAACGCGGTTGCCGCGGTGACGATCGGACAAGCACGATAGATCCTTGACAACATTCCATTACAGACAAGCAGTACAACCTTGCTTGATTATTCAGGCAAGAAGCGTAAGGAACGAAAAACGAACCGTCAATAATTTGAAATGATTTATTCCGGCCAGTACAAACA
>JAZRGF010000200.1:0-1004 GCA_045644005.1 Bacteroidaceae bacterium
TTGACCAATACAACCATGCACTACTCGACGCAAATGATCACTCCGTTCTACGTGAAGGTGACCTGCAGCGCTTCGGCTACTATCGTACAGTTCAAGTAATTAACACAAGGGCAGTTGATGACTTTTGGGTTTCAACTGCCCATATAACTATATGACTTCAACAAACACACAATTCCCCATAAAACAGAACATTATGAAAAAGAACATATTCAAAACTATTGCTTGTGCAGCCATTATGCTGTTGCCATTGACCTCTGTGCAAGCCCAAAGTATCAAGGAGAGCTTCTCAGCTGAGGGAAGAAAGAATTGGAAGCCGGAGGTTACGGTGCGTGGCAATCTGGGCATTTATGCTAGCGGATTTGCAGTGACAGGTGGTGTGCGTATCGATGAGAAGCGCACATTGGGCTTGATGGCAGGAAAGAATGTGAATGTATACACCGTCAGACATGGCTATACAGACGTCAATAGCTTTAGTGCAGCTCTATATGGCCGCAGATACTTCCATTTGGGTGAGCGCAAGATTTTCTCATTCTACAGCGACTTGGCGTTGGGTGCTGCTTTTGTCACAGATTTGGAAGGAGCGTACTGGGTTGACCCTGTAGATGGGGTTACAAAGAAAGAGGATATTAGTGTCGATAAGGGTGATGTGCAATTCTATCTCTCTTGGCAGCCCGGTATCAGAGTGCGTTGCTACAAGAATTTGCATATATTTCTTGGGCCCACGCTATCATCACATTGCTTGGGCGTGCATCTCGGTATAGGTTTCTGATAACATTTCTTATGAAGAAGTACTTTTTCGCACTCGTTATGCTCGTCGTGAGCTTATCTGCTTGCACTTCACAAAAGTGGTTGGCCGTTGACGTCAATGTCAATACAGAACAATTGCTGCAAGAGAAGTTCCCCAAGCTATACGCGGAAGCTAATGCTGGAGAGATTGTCATTGACAAGATAGAGCAACAGTTGGACAAAAATGGAGCGATGAAATATCGTGTCACATATTCACA
>JAZRGF010000201.1:0-4558 GCA_045644005.1 Bacteroidaceae bacterium
CCCTTGCGGTAGCACTGGAGAGCAGCAGAACCGTTGCTACCCATAGCATTTGTAGAAAGGAAGTATGCGTTACCATAACCACCGGTACCGATAACCACAGCGTGAGCAGCGAAACGCTCAACCTTACCTGTAACAAGGTTACGCGCGATGATACCGCGTGCACGGCCGTCGATGATTACAACATCGAGCATCTCGTAACGTGTGTAAACCTTTACAGTACCCTGGTTAACCTGGTAGTTGAGGGCTGAGTAAGCACCGAGAAGGAGCTGCTGACCGGTCTGGCCGCGGGCATAGAATGTACGCGATACCTGAGCACCACCGAATGAACGGTTAGCCAAGAGACCGCCGTACTCACGTGCAAAAGGAACACACTGTGCAACGCACTGGTCGATGATGGCGCCCGATACCTCGGCCAAACGGTGAACGTTTGCCTCGCGTGCACGGTAGTCACCACCCTTGATTGTATCGTAGAAGAGACGGTAAACAGAGTCACCATCGTTCTGGTAGTTCTTTGCAGCATTGATACCACCCTGTGCAGCAATTGAGTGAGCACGGCGTGCAGAATCCTGAATACAGAAGTTGAGCACGTTGAAACCCATTGCACCAAGTGATGCGGCAGCCGAAGCACCTGCAAGACCTGTACCTACAACAATGATATCCAACTTACGCTTGTTGGCAGGGTTCACCAATTTCTGGTGTGCCTTGTAGTTAGTCCATTTTTCAGCCAATGGGCCTTCGGGGATTTTAGAATCCACTTTAATTGAACTGATTTTAGCCATAATATATATGTTTTAGATTTTTTACACTGATTTGTTATTAGCAGCAAGCTCCTGCACACTCAATGGTGCCCAAAGCGCCAAGACCGAAGAAACCGGCAACAACCACAGCAAGGAAACCGAGGATAATCAAAGTAACGATTACGTTACCGATAGCCTTCCAACGGCAGAACCATACCTTGTTGTTGATACCGAGTGTCTGCATTGCACTCCAGAAACCGTGTGTGAGGTGGAACCACAAAGCAGCCAACCAAACAACATAAAGAGCTGCATATACAGGACATGTAAATGTCTTTGCAATGTAACCCGAACCGTTTGCAACGTTCTCCATTACTGCAGGCTCAACGTGCATGCCCAACTTGTGAAGAACCTCGGGCAACTGCATGTTAGCCCAGAAGTTGAAGAGGTGCAGGCCAAGACCAAGAACTACTATGATACCGAGAACAAGCATGTTCTGCGATGCCCAAGACACACCCTTTGGTCTTTCAGCAACTGCGTAGCGCTGTGAACCGCGAGCATTTCTGTTCTGGATTGTAAGGATGAAAGCATAGACAAAGTGCACAAGAACAAGAAATGCAAGACCTGCAGTTCCCACCAATGCATACCAGTTAGCTCCCAAAAACTCACAAATCATGTTGTAACCCTCTGCGCTGATTACAGCAACCAGGTTCATTGCCATGTGGAAAAGAAGGAAGAGCACAAGGGCAACACCCGATACACTCATAACAACCTTTCTTCCCACAGAAGATTTAGATAACCACATAATGAATTGATTTTAAGTTATATAATTAGTAAATTGTTTAAAACTCGCCCTACTACGCATTTTTACAAAAGACAAAAATAAACTTTTTTTCATAAAAAATAGCAAAAGGCCCTTTTTTTTTGGATTTTGCCACTCTTTACAAGGAATGAAACAAAAAAACTTTTTTACAGTTCCATATATTCTTGGCATTGACACACTCTTTTGCTACATTTGCCAAAATTAAACACAAATACAAAAGAGATTATGGCAACATTAAAGGAAAAAATAGGATATGGACTGGGCGACATGGCCTCGTCAATGTTCTGGAAAGTATTCAGTGCTTATCTGCCGATATTCTACACAAACGTGTTCGGCCTTGACCTTGGACTTGCAGCCCTGCTGTTCCTTGTAACAAAGATTTGGGATGCCGTGTCGGACCCCATGATGGGTATAATAGCCGACCGCACAAACACCCGTTGGGGCAAATACCGTCCATACCTGTTGTGGATTGCAGTGCCGTTTGCCATTGCCGGTGTGCTGCTGTTCACAAAGCCCGACATGGGCGAGACCGGCAAGAACGTATGGGCCTTTGTCACATACATACTGATGATGACCGTCTACACAGCCATCAATGTACCCTACGGTTCAATGCTTGGTGTGATGACCGAAGATACCGATGAAAAGACAGTTTTTTCATCGTACCGTATGTTCTTTGCCTACACCGGTTCATTCATTGTTCTCGCATTCTGGGAACCTTTATGCAACGCTATTGCAGGTGTCAGCGGCAAGCTCACATATGACCCACAGGCCTGGCAGACAGCGATGATCATTGTAAGCACAACATGCCTTGTACTCTTTGTACTAACATTCAAGATGACACGCGAGAGAATTAAGCCGGCAATAAAACAGACAAACATTACCGAGGATTTGAAATCACTGCTGCACAACGGTCCTTGGTGGATTCTTTTAGGTGGTGTGCTCTTCTTTAACTTCTTTGGCGCGGTGAGATATGCGGTAATCCCCTACTACTTCACCACACAGATTGCCGAAGGTGCAACACTCTCGCTCTTCTCGGTTGAGTTCCTGTTCTATGCCGGAATATTCTTCACCATCGGTGAGATTGCAAACATGGTTGGTGTTGCCATTGCCACACCAATAACATTCAAACTTGGCAAAAAGAGCACATTCCTCTACTCACTCTTTGCGATTATTGCTTTGTGTGTAGCATTCTACTACGTACCAACAGACACAACAACCGGATACTGGTCATTACTAATACTGCAGATAGCAATGGGTATATTCACCGGTATAATATCACCACTGGTGTGGAGTATGTATGCCGACATTTCGGACTATGCCGAGCTCAAGTTCAAGACCGCATCAACAGGACTCATATTCTCGTCATCATCAATGGCGCAGAAGTTCGGTGGCGCGTTCGGTACATCGGCCGTGCTGTGGTTGGTAGCTGCGTTCGCGTTCAACACCGCCGTGGGTGCCGTGCAGACAGAGAGCGCGATAGAGGGTCTGCGACTGCTGATAAGCTATGTACCGGCCGGAATTGCAGCCCTTTCGGCAATATTCATCTTCCTCTACCCGCTAACAACAAAGCGCATGAAGGAGATAAACAATGAATTGAAGAGCTTGAGAGAGCAGTAATAAAAGACATACATTATATAATACGATAGCCCCAAAAAGGTGCTATCGTATTTTTTTTCGGAATTTCCTGAAATTTCAAATTCATTTCAGAATCACATATAATCTTTGCATCGTAATTGATGAACAAGTACAAATCACATGTGTTCAAATGAATATAAAAAAGAATTTATAACCAATAAAAACTATGATTATGAAAAAGATTCTATTGACTTTGGTTGCTATTTTTTCAGTAGGTGTATTCTCGGCAATGGCCGACAATGACAAGGTTATCAACAAAAGCCAGTTGCCGGCAGCTGCACAACAGTTCATCAACGAGCACTTTGCACGGGTTGACATCACATACGCAAAGGAGGAGTGGGATTTCCTGAAACACTCTTACGAGGTACGTTTTGCCAACGGTGCAAAGATTGAGTTCAACAGCAAAGGTGTATGGGATGATGTTGAGTGCCGCTTTGGCGAAGTTCCGGACGCAATAATTCCACAGACTATAAAGGAATACATTGACAAGAACTACCCTGGCATAAAGGTTATTTACATTGAAAAGGACCGTAACGACTACGAGCTTAAACTATCCAACCGTCTTGAACTCAAGTTCGACAAGGATTTCAACATCTACGACATTGATGACTGATAAAAACAAATAACAGTATATTAACAACTTAAAAAAACTATTATGAAAAAACTATTGCCATTATTATTCATATCACTGTTTGCTCTTTTGGCTTGCGAAGAGGAGAACATAGGTATAAACAACGAGATAAGGAGTTTTATAGAACAGAAATACGAAGGTGCAAAAATTCTGTATGCCGAAAAGGATTTCAATGGAGAGATTGATGTGGAGATAAGCCACAACAATACAAGCAAAGATGTAAAGTTCAACCGAAAGAACAACTGGATAAGCACAACATGGGATGTTGCCATAAATGAGCTGCCTGATGCTGCAAGAGAAAGCGTACTCAACAGATATCCGGACTACAGGATAGACGATGTTGACTACATTGAAACCCCATCGGGCGACCGTTATAAGGTTGAAATGGAAAAAGGCGAATGGGACAAGACTGTCTTTGTAACAGCCGATGGTGAGATATTGAACTGATAAACAGATAACTGAAGAACTAAACTATCGTTTCCTCTGCTGCAAACACAGCAGAGGATTTTTTCTGTAATTATCATTAATTTAAGGAGGTAAATCAAGCGATTACAGAGTTTTTATCCTACTTTTTGTGGCTCACCTGCAAAAGTTGGGGGCAAAAAACTCGCTTTCGCTCGCCGTCAAATTCTACAGCAGTCCTCAACCTTAATTGTTCACTTGTATTTTCTTCAAGTCGTTCTTTCTGTACTTTTTTAAAAAAGTACCAAAAACGGGGCAGTCGTGTACGGCATT
>JAZRGF010000202.1:0-5827 GCA_045644005.1 Bacteroidaceae bacterium
TATCCTTGACGAGGAACTGCTTGCCTCACTTGAGTTGAGCGGTGGAGTAGATGTGGTAGTGGACACTGCCATGGCAAAGAATAAGGTACGTGTAGTTTCAAACACCGATGACTTCAGCAAGCTTGTGGTGAAAGCCGAGAACGGCAGGCTGGTGATTTCAAGTAAACGTAAGCTCGGGAATGTTGAGTATAAGGCCTATGTTCCTGCTTTCGGTTACAATGCTGTGGCTGTTGCCGGCGGCTGTGATTTGGAGTGGGACTGTTGCGATGTCGATGAATTGACTGTAGCGGTGTCGGGCGGTGCCGATTGCGAGATCAAAGGACGTTGCAATACCCTTACCCTTGCAGTATCGGGTGGTGCCGATGTTGAATTTGATGAGCTGCATGCCGGTGATGTGTCGCTTGTTGCCTCGGGTGGTGCCGATGTCAAGCTGCATGCAGTGAGGACAATCTCTGTCTTTGCTTCGGGCGGTGCCGATGTCAACATCGATGGAACACCGCAGATATCGGGCTGGAACGTTTCCGGTGGCGCCGATGTCTACATCAACAAATAATGGATGTTGCTTATGAAAGCAAACGCTAAACTAATGGCCTCGGCAGGCATCAAGCTCCTTATGGGGCTTGTGCTTGTGGGGCTTTTGATTTTTCTGCCGGCAGGGACACTGTATTTTTTCAATGGTTGGCTTCTTGTTGCAGTGCTTTTTGTTCCAATGCTCATTGCCGGTGTGGTGATGGCAGTGTGCTCGCCGGCGCTGTTGAAAAAACGTCTTGATGCCAAGGAAAAGGAGGCGGAGCAAAAGAGCGTTGTGGCCATGAGTGGCATCATGTTCATTGCGGCTTTTGTGTTTGCGGGGCTCAATTACAGATACTCCTGGATTGTGGTGCCGTCGTGGGTTGTGTGGGGGGCTGTTGCGCTGTTCCTGCTGTCGTATCTTATGTATGCCGAGGTGTTGCGTGAGAACGCCTACCTTTCGCGTACCATTGAGGTACAACAGGGGCAGAAGGTCATTGATACAGGGCTGTATGCCATTGTGCGCCACCCAATGTATTCGGCAACGGTAGTGCTGTTCCTCTCAATGCCGCTTGTGCTTGGTTCGTTGCCTTCGTTTGTTATAATGCTCGTGTATATCCCGCTTATTGTAAAAAGGATAAAGAATGAGGAGAAGGTGCTGCGGGATGGGCTTGAGGGGTATGAGAACTATTGTAGGAAAGTAAAATACCGTCTTTTGCCTTTTGTGTGGTAAACTGGGAATATCCTGTCATTGACAGTATAATGAGACGAAGAGAGGAACCTTATCATTTCTGTAACATTACATCACCGATAAGTTTCCTCTCTTCTCACTTTTTCCGTACCTTTGCAGTCAAATTTTATTAAAAAGTATGGGAATCATCAAATCTACTCTTGAAAAATGGCAGCAGACTAACTTGATGCTGCGTATATTAGCCGGCATCGTTGTCGGTTCGCTGCTGGCGCTTACAGTGCCGGGTATCAGTGGCATATCCATGTTGGGTGACCTTTTTGTCGGTGCGCTCAAGGCCATAGCCCCAGTGCTGGTGGCTGTGTTGGTGGCTTCATCGGTAGCTACAGCCCGTGCAGGGTTGGGTGACCGTTTCCGCACCATCGTCACCCTTTATATCCTTACTACACTTATAGCGGCAGTGCTGTCTGTGGTAGGCTGTTTTCTGTTCCCTGTGCATATTGCCTTGGCCGATGTCTCTTGTGCTGCAGGCAGCGCGCCCGGTGCGCTAGGAGACGTGTTCCGCAATATCGTGCGCGAGGTGATGAGCAATCCTGTCACAGCCATTGCCAATGCCAACTATCTGAGCATTCTCTTTTGGGCAGTGGTCATAGGTCTGGCACTGAAGAGTGTTGCAAGCCAGCAGACAGTAGGTAGCCTGCGCCAATGGGCCGAGGCTGTATCCAAGGTGGTGGCATGGATTATCCAATGTGCCCCGTTCGGAATCCTTGGTCTGGTATATACCACCGTATCGCAGAGCGGTCTTGAAATCTTTACCACATATGGCAAGTTGCTGTTACTTCTTGTGGGCAGCATGCTTCTTGTGGCGCTTGTGCTCAACCCGTTGATTGTCTGTTTTATGCTTCGCCGCAATCCCTATCCTCTGTTGTGGCAATGTCTCAAAGAGAGCGCCGTCAATGCATTCTTCACCCGTTCGTCTGCTGCCAACATCCCTGTGAACATGAACTTGTGCAAGCGGATGGGTGTCGATGAGGACTTCTACTCGGTAAGCATTCCTCTTGGCAGTACTATCAATATGAACGGTGCGGCGGTTACCATTTCTGTGATGACTCTGGCAGCCTGCCACACATTGGGTGTTGTACCGTCTTTGGGCAGTGCGCTGTTGCTCAGCATCATTGCCACCTTTGGTGCTTGTGGTGCATCGGGCGTGGCAGGCGGTTCGTTGCTGCTTATACCTATGGCATGTTCGTTGTTCGGCATCGGCAACGATGTGGCAATGCAGGTTGTGGCAGTGGGCTTTATTATTGGTGTGGTGCAGGATTCTGTGGAGACAGCCCTCAATTCAAGCAGTGACGCTTTCTTTACCATAGCAACAGATATACGTGACCGCATGAAGCGTGGAGAGAAGATATAATGAACCAATAAATTCTTCCGAAAAAGAAAGTATATGGTACGAAAAATGGTGCGTGGCATGCCACGCACCATTTTTCGTACCATACTTAACGTGAGTTCGATATAAGCTAAATCAAATTGCGAACCTGTCATCCCGACAGAGCGTAGCGACGAGGGATCTCTGAATCCGCGTATAATGAGATTCCTCACACAAGGTTCGGAATGACAAAATACGCTAAATTTTAGTATAAATTCTTATATCGAACTCACGTTACTTATTTATTAAAACACCAGTTTAACCGCGAAGTTCTGTTTGTCGGCAACCTTGCCTGTGATGTAGTACACAAAACCATCCTCGGTCTCCTGGCGCACACGTGAGATCTTCACTGTGTCGCCCGGCATCACCTCGGCATCGTAGTTTATGAGAAGCTCTTTCAATGGATGCTCCTTGATGTCCTCGGGCTTTACGGCGTCAATGGCCCACGTAACATATTTCACGTTGTTCACGTGGCCGTTGGAGTCAACCTCGGACCATGTTATAGGGTGCTTCCTTACAAGCTCCGGCTCAATGTCTACTGGCACGACAACCTTGTCGGCCGGTGTCTCAATGGCATGCATTGGGGTGTCGCTGAGTGCTAGGTCATTGTTGCGTACAAGACGGCGTGTGTTTAGGTCAATGATGAGCCACGATGTTGTGGCAAGCGCCATGGTGTTGTACTCCTTGTCATAGAGGATGAAGTCGCGCAGGTAGAAAAGCTTTGCCACACCCTTGTGCCAGGTCTTGAGGTTGACCTCCTGACGCCATTTGGGGGTGTCGATGAACTTTACATGTATGCGTGACAGCACCCATGCCATGTTGCTGTTAATCATCTCGTCATATCCGAATCCCAACGCCGATGCGTTGACGTTGGCGGCCTCCTGCATGAGATCGAGCATTGCGGTTGGGCGCATAAGCTGGTTGGCATCGGCCTCGTAGCATGTGATGATGTGGTCCTGTGAAAGAATCTTGCTCATATCTTTTTTATTTATTTACAATAATATTTCAACCAGTTGCCGAACAGGAGCCTTGCTGTTGCCTGCCAGCGGTTCACGGGCTCATTGTCGGGGTTGTTGTCGCGGTAGTAGTTGAGTGGGAGTTCAATGGGAAGTCCCTTTGCCACGTCGCGCTTGTACTCGCCGTCGAGGGTATAGAGCGCATACTCCGAGTGGCCTGTGATGAAAAAGTCACGCGTGTCCTTCTCCTGCATAATGTACACTCCCGAAATATCCGATTCCGAGAGCAGCTCTATGCGCTTCTCGGCAACAATGTCCTCGCGCCACAGTTCGGTGTGGCGGCTGTGAGGTACGTATATTGTACTGTCAAAGCCGTTGAACAGCGGCAGCTGGGGTTTTGCAATGGAGTGGGGGAATACGCCGAACATTTTCTTTGGCAACAGGTGTTTCTGTATGCCGAACTTCTGGTACAGTCCGGCCTGTGCCGCCCAGCAGATGTAAAGGGTAGAGGTGACATTCTTTTTTGCCCAATCAAAGATGGTGCAAAGCTCGGGCCAGTATGTGACCTCCTCATACTCTATCTTTTCAATGGGTGCACCGGTGATTATGAGACCATCGAAATGTGAGTCGCGTACTTGGCTGAACGCTGTGTAGTAGCGTGCCATGTGCTCGGGGCTTGCGTGCTTGGGCGTGTGGGTGTCGAGTTTGAGCAGTGTCAGCTCAATCTCCCTGTCGCTCGAGGCAAGCAGGCGTATGAAATCGGCCTCGGTGCTCTCCTTCATTGGCATTATGTTGAGCAGTGCTATGCGAAGGGTCTCCGCGGTAGATTCCTTTAGAATCTCTACCGCGTTACCCTCGTCAATTACTGCTTGCAATGCAGGCAAGCCTGCAGGAACTTTCAGTGGCATAGTTAATGTGTAAGCTGAAAGGTGAAAAGTGAAAACTTGTGCAAGCGAGCAAAACATAAAGTAACAATATAGCAGTTGACCCAACGTTTAAATGTCATGCTGAGCGAAGTCGAAGCATCTATTTTAAACGCGGCTTGAGATCCTTCACATCCTGTTATTCGCTGCGCTCATCGAAAACCTCTTTAATTATTACATTAAGGAATGGTCAGGATGACAAGTTCGCCAAGAAAAATGAGTTGCGGGTCAACATCTATATTATTGCCAAACATAAAGCTTGCTTTGATGTTTTACTGCGAGCGTAGCCAGGTTTCAATCACGCGTAGTGTGGTTAAAGGTGAAAACTTACTCTCTTTAGCAGAAAGGAAATATTGCTCCCCTGTTTTAGGGGAGCTGTCGCATAGCGACTGAGGGGTTGGAGATTACCAAATTTTCAAACGCTCCTCCTGTGGCACGAACATTGGACTCTCCTCGGTGGTGCCGAACGCCTCGTACCATGCATCAATATGTGGGAGTGTGCCGTTGACTCTCCAGCGTGAGAGTGAGTGAACGTCGCTCTTTGTGAGATTGCGTATCTCCTCATCGCGTACGTGGCCTGCCCACACACCCGAGTATGAGATAAAGAAACGCTGCTCGGCTGTCAGGCCGTCAACCACCGGTAATGGGTTCTCCTTTGTTGCATTGCGGAAAGCCTGCAATGAGATCATGATACCGCCGTGGTCGGCAATGTTCTCGCCAAGTGTGAGCTTGCCGTTTGCATTAAGGCCGGGGAGTACCTCAATCTTGTCAAAGAAGTCCACGATAACCTGTGTTCGCTCGTTGAACTTGGCTGCATCCTCCTCGGTCCACCAGTTTGCGAAGTTACCGTCCTTGTCGAACTGACGGCCCTGGTCGTCGAAGCCGTGGGTCATCTCATGGCCGATTACAACGCCGATTGCGCCATAGTTGAATGCATCGTCCTCCTCCATGTCAAAGAATGGATACTGCAGAATACCGGCAGGGAAGCATATCTCGTTTGTTGTGGGGTTGTAGCATGCATTCACGGTCTGTGGTGTCATGTGCCACTCCTCGCGGTCAACAGGCTTGCCCCATTTCTCGTCAATGTGCTTCTTCCAGCCGAACTCTGACATGTTGCGGCAGTTCTGGGCATAGCTGAGTGCAGGGTCAATGGTGAGTGCGCTGTAGTCGTCCCACTTGTCGGGGTAACCGATTTTCACGGTGAAGGTGTTGAGCTTCTCATGAGCCGCCTTCTTTGTAACGTCGCTCATCCACTCCTGTGCGTCGATGCGCTCGCCAAGTGCAATCTGCAGGTTCTTTACAAGCTCTGTCATGCGCACCT
>JAZRGF010000203.1:0-3589 GCA_045644005.1 Bacteroidaceae bacterium
ACGTATGTGAGAGATCTCTTATTTCGCGATGGTTTGAGATCCCTCGTCGCTACGCTCTGTCGGGATGACAGATTAGCGATTATATAAACCGCATTATCTAAAGGCAAATTTAAACAAAAGAAAATAGCATTACAAAATTATCGCTGTTTTTTTATGTAAAAAAATCTCGGCAGCCGCGTCGCGCCTGCGGAGATTCATATATTTCAACTACTGCAAAGTTGTTATTTAATCAAATATTTGCGTCCATCAACAATAACAATGCCACTTGCAGGGAGTCTGTCAAGTTTCTGGCCCTGAAGATTGTATATTGCCTTGGGGGCATCATCCTTCTCGACAACAACACCCTCGATACCTGTTGTACCCAGTGTAATGTTTGGGTTCTCTACAATATACATAACCGAACCATGGTCATCCCATGTCCAGTTGCGCACAGGTGTCAAAGCCTCGCCTGTTACAATACATGCGAAGTATGTTGAGCTTTCGCTGTAGCTACCACCTGCGTGGAAGCTGAAAGTTCCGTCGCCATTGTCACGTATGTTATCCAAAGCAGTCTTCTCTGCAGTAAACTTGTAATCCCTACCGTCGCGTGTTACATACTCCTGCTTTGCAGGCTGAAAGAGATAATACTTTCCGTCCTCCTGAATAATCTGCCACACGACGCTCATATCAAAAGGGTCAACAGGTGACTGATATATCTGTGCAACCGCCTGGTTCGATGGGAGATTGTTATGAGAGTATGTGGTCACGCCACGCAAGCTGAGGTAAGTATCGGTAACTGTAGTGTTCCAGGCGAGGTAACCTTCACCACTCTTTGCCTTGATGTGATAGGCTGCATCGTTCTTCAATTCGCTGAGCGAGCTTATCTGACGATACTCCTGAATCTTGTTATACTCAACATAGATTGTCTTGCTCTGAGCATCCATAGATACCTTTGCTGTATGACCCTCGATATTGATTGCAACAACATCGGCAACTGTAAAGAACTGGCTTACATAAACAGTCTCGCCTGCTTTGTACTCCTTACCGCCATACACAATACCACCATCGGCACCTGTTACACTGACTGTGTATGCATAGGCCTGTTGCATATCGCCCTTGATGCTCACCTGACCACCGCGGATGTACTCGGCCGGGATGGTATATGTGCCATCGGCAGCAATTGCACTCTGTGGAACATTTACCAGAATCCAATTAGGATTGCCATTCTCGTCGAGCTGCTCGATTGCATTCACATTATAACCATATTTCAGGTCGAAACCGTTCTGAATGAAACCAGGAGCAGGGATATCCTTAACTGTCAAAGGCTGGGCATAGTTGGCAATGTAACCCTGCAATGCGCTCTCGTCAGATGCCAACACAATGTCACCATTGAGCTGAGATGCACTCACTGACACCTTGTCGCCATGCACGTCGAGCATGAGGTCAACATATCCACCACCATCGGAAATGATTGTTGTGGTTCCGGCAGGGTCAATGCTGTTCCAGTCGACCTTGTAACGCATGCGGTAGAGACCGGCAGGTGTACCCGCAGGGATTGTAAATGCAGGCACGCCGCTACCAATTGTGTTGCCGTTACCAGTTGTTGTACCGTCGCTCTTGTACCATGTATCACCAATCTGCACGGCATTGTAGCTGACGATTTCGCTGCCTTCGGCTGGTGTACCGTTGTCGTTGATAGCATACTCGAACTTACCGTTGTTGTTCCAGTCAACATATACATAAGCGCTCATCCAAGAACCTGTATAGTTGAAAGTAGGCTGCACTGTAGTACCCGCCTTTGCCGAGAAGACACTAACCAGAGTGTTGTCGGTGTAAACCTTGCGGTTGGCAGATGTTGATGTGTATGTCACACCCGAAGAGACGAGACCAACGCTGTTGATAGAACGGTCTGTACGGGTTGTTGTTGCATCCTTGTCATAGGTAAGGGCATACTTGTCGGTAGAGAAACGCTTGTCGGGGTTGTTGTCAATGACAATCTCATCGAAATATGCAACCCAGTCGGCAGCGTCAGCGTGTGGTGAACGTACATCGGGAACGAGAACCAAAGAGTAGATGTCGATACCGCTGTTGGCATTCTCCTCCTTTGAGTAAGAGAAACCCTTGAAGCTTACCACGACATCCTGCCAGCCGGCCTTGGGAGCGAGGTTGGTGTTTGTAGTTGCCCAGAACTGCTCCTCCTCGCCAGTCTGCCAGTTCCAGCTCTCCTCTACTCGTTTACCCAAACCGATGACCATGAAACGGCTATCAGCTGGCTTATCCTTGAGATATGTCATGACATGGATATACTGCAACTGTTTTGTCATACGGATAGGTTCCTTGAGGTCAATTCTTACACCAAAGGTGTTGCTGCCGAAACGGCTACGCTGCAATGCAAGGACATTGTCACTTGGGTTTGGAGCCACACCCATCACCTCGTCAACTGCGACATCGGGGTTTGCGGTTACCGCAGCATTACCGCTGAGGACACCTGTACGGAATGGACTCTCTTCCCATTTATCATAAACAGAGATGGATTTATAATCCTGACTGTCGAATGTTATTGTTGTTTGCGCTGAAGATGCAATGCTTAAAAACATCAACGCTGCCGAAAATAATATATTCTTTTTCATAAGTCTTCTATTTTAATTATCGTGTCGATGTTTCTTAATATACATTCAGATTAGAGAGCAATGGACAAGCACGGCTATCAAGGATAGTTATGCGCAGCTTCTTTGCATTGTAGCCGCTGCCATAGCTTTCGCTGGTCTTTCCATTCAATGGAATAATGCGCTTGTAACCTACGGTTGTTGTCTGCATGGCAGGACAGAGTTCTGTCCATGAGTTACCGTCGGCACTGTACTCAATCTTGAAGTCCTTGATGCGCTGACCAAGGGCAACTGGCTCCTGCATAACAAGGTAACGTATTACCTGTGGAGTGTTCCAAGTGAGTTCGATTGTTGCAGTGAGGCTCTCGTCGTTTGTACCCCAATATGTCTCCTTGTCGCCATCGGTGAGGTTGGCAACTTCATATTTACCACCGTTGCGTGTCTCGCTAACCTCAATTGTCGCGCTCTTTGCAAGGTCGGTTGCTGCAGTGCTCTCGTCAAGACCATATACAGGAACAGCCAGACGCTCGTGCAACATCTTGCCCAATTTGGTCAATTCGTTCACGGTATTGTCGGGGAGAACGCCATACTGGTTTGGAGGACAGTTGAGGATGAGGGTTGCATTGCGTCCGACAGTCTCAAGATACATCTGGAAAAGACGCTCGGCGCTCTTCATTGACTCACCCTGGTGCCAGAACCATCCTGCGCTTGTAGCCTTAGCGTCGCTCTCGCCGGGGTTCCAGAACCAACCGTCGATGTCACCCTCCTCGCGGATAACAGTTTCCGAGAGGTAGTCGGTCATTGCCCAGTTTGTCTCACCGGCATAACCAGACTCGTTACCGATCCATCGTGCCTCGCCACCGACACCCCACATGATACAGTTAGGAGCAATGCGGTGTACGCGTGCACGCAAGTTAGGCACGTCGTAGTAGATCTCGGGGTCAATGTCGCGGTTACCACCTTCGCCACCATAGTATCCGTCGCCACCACGTGCGCCGTCGAAC
>JAZRGF010000204.1:0-1309 GCA_045644005.1 Bacteroidaceae bacterium
AGCATTGATAAAGCAAGATGAAGCAATGAAACATCAAATGCAGTTATACATGCAGCAAATAGGCATAGGTAAAGAAACTGCAGAGACTTTAGTGTTAATGCTACCCGAGCTGGGTACCATCAGCCGGCGGGAAATAGCTGCTCTGGTGGGTGTTGCACCATTCAATTATGATAGTGGTACTCATCTGGGTAAAAGGATAACACGATTCGGCCGCAGAGAGGTACGCAGTCTGTTGTATATGTGCGTCAGAGCAGCCCTCAACGCGAAAATGCCAAATGTTTATCAGAAGAGATTCCATCATCTATCATCAAACGGAAAAAGAAGCTATCAGCAAGTCATGGTGGCATGCATGAGAATGATGATAGTAAGGCTCAATGCCATAACACGAGATTGGATAAACGCAGGTAGGCCAGCCCCAGAGAAAGTAAACAAAGAAGCAGCAGGACAGAAAACAGGTCTTGCAATTGAGAATAAGGCCGAGAACAAATAACAAATCTCTACTACCCTAGCCCAGGGGGTGAGGGATTGGGAGAGGGGGAAGTGGCAATGCACTTCCCCTTCTCCCAAGTCCTGCTGTTTCATTGCCTGAATTTCAGGCAAAAACGAATTTACACAAAAAATGCGAGCCCTCAAAAATTATAATTGACTGCCAGCAATTCCCTGGAGGGTTTGTTTTCCGGCAGGCCATTCATGCCCACCCGCTGGCGGCCACCGTTATCGAGCATGAATTGCACCAATTCTCGCCCCAGGCTGGCAGCCACCTCATCGCTCACTTCTTCTATTTCGATAGAGGGTTTCAACTTAGCCTTCTTACGCCAGGGCTGGGAGCAGACCTCCTTGCGGGTAGACAACTTGCCACTACCGTGTGCTGCCAAAAGCCATTTGCGTGCCTGTCTCTTATCCTCCTCCACACCATCTCCCTTATTGTAAGCCTGGTAAAGCTGGTAGCAGACATCTGCCGTCTTGTCCTTGCTCTCATAGAGCGTCTTGAATTCCTGCGGAGTCATGGCACCTGCAAGACCACCCAGCAGCAGAAAAAGTGAACAGGCCAGTTTGTGCATATCAATAGAAAATGAAATCGTTATTTATCTGGAGTATATACAATCTGAGCGTGTTGTCAAGTGACACTCAGCGGCGCTTATCGTTCCTGAGCAGGTTGATTTTATCGCGCAGCACAGCAGCCACCTCGAAATCGAGGCGGGCAGCAGCCTCGCGCATTTCTTTCTCCAGGCGGGCAATGGAGGCGGCCACATCCGGGGTGTCATCCCCTTCCCCGGCCATGAGAGTACCGAAAACGTCATCCGCATCC
>JAZRGF010000205.1:0-1673 GCA_045644005.1 Bacteroidaceae bacterium
TTGCTGTGAATATGGAACGTCGAGCTTGTTTATCATCGTATAGGCATTGTCGCCTCGCTCACATCCAAGTTCTACTGTTGTAAAGCCGTTCAACGGCATATAGGACTTGTCATCGACATTGGCAAAGCCCATCATATTCTCACCTGTCCTGTTGGACTTAAAACAGGCTTTCTTCTTTATCCACTCGGCGCACTCTTTGGCAACGGCACGCTGGGTGAGTTCATTGCGGAGCTTCACTTCAAACTCGGAGCCGTAAAGATTGCGTTCACGATTGAGACGCGGAATGTAGAATTCACGCTTCTGCTTGCTTGCCTTTTCGGTGGTAAAGGTAGGAGAGGTAAACACAAAACGTAACTCTTCAATATCTTTTAACTGCTCTTTCAATTCCTGAAAAGCATAGATAGAGAAGCAGGAAGCTGCGATAGAGAGTTTACTGCCCTCGCGCAACTCAACAACTAAATCTTCCTTGAGTGTTTTATGTATATTGTCGATTATCTCCATATTGCCACTTTTGCTAAATACATTAAATGCAAAAATAAATAAAATTTATTTTAATTCTAAACCTAAAGTCATATTTATAAATATTGAGTTCATATAATACCATTCCAAACACCAAACACAGACAACAATCAAGCGGCTACAAGGATAACGCTTTGTAGCCGCTTGATTGTATTTATGCATACGCAAATACCAAGTTCCTCTAAATCCCTTAAAACACCTTGTGAGGGTATAATGGCAAAGTGTCTGACGTGAGTGATGCGGAGTTAATGCATTTCAGCGATTCCTTGAATTGTTCGGGGGTGCGGGCACCGGCAATCAGGGATGTTACACCGCGCTGTGAGAGAATCCAGGAGAGTGCCATTGTGGCAAGCGATTCTCCGCGTTCTGTGGCAATGGTGTTCAGTTGGTTGAGGTATTCAAGCAACTCGGGTGTGAGTATCTCTGCTTTGAGTGAGCCGCCACGCGACATGCGCGAGCCTTCGGGAATGCCGTCAAGATAGCGTGCTGTAAGCACTCCTTGTGCCAATGGCGAAAAGGAGATAAAGCCTATGCCGTTGTCGTGGCAATAGTCGAGAATGCCCTCTTCCTGCACTGCTCTGTCGAGCAGGTTCAGACGACCTTGAAAGATAAGTGGCGGAACGCCTTGCGAGCGCAAGATTTTGTCGGCATACTTCAATGCTTCGAGCGGCCAGCGTGATATGCCGATATACAATGCTTTGCCTGCACGCACAATATCTACAAGGGTCTGCAGGGTTTCGTCAAGCGGTGTAACAGGGTCGAAGCGATGAATGTAGAATATATCGACATAATCAAGTCCCAGACGGCGCAGGCTCTGGTTCAGGCTTGCCATAAGGTGTTTGCGGGAGCCCCAGCTGCCATAAGGTCCTGCCCACATATCGTAGCCGGCTTTTGTGGCAATGAGCAGCTCGTCGCGGTGTGATGCGAAA
Organism: Bacteroidaceae bacterium; assembly: GCA_045644005.1. Lineage (GTDB taxonomy): Bacteria > Bacteroidota > Bacteroidia > Bacteroidales > Bacteroidaceae > HGM04593. The sequence continues at coordinate 1,449 of JAZRGF010000205.1, forward strand.
TCCTCTTTGAGCATACGTCCTACCATTTCTTCGGCAAAGCCGGGAGGTGGACCGTAGTTGTTTGCAAGGTCGAAGTGTGTTATTCCGTTGTCGAATGCCATACGGGCTATCGAACGGCAGTTGTCGTATGATGCTTCGGCTCCGAAGTTCTGCCAAAAGCCAAGTGATACCTTTGGCAACAGTATTCCGCTGTCACCGCAACGGCGATAGAGATTCTCACCATTG
>JAZRGF010000206.1:0-1082 GCA_045644005.1 Bacteroidaceae bacterium
TCCATGCCAAGGTCGTATCTATACTTTGTCTCGTCGGTGGTTGCTGAACCGGTGTGTGTGTACTGCGGGCGCTCGCGCAAGCCCAACTCAAAGCGGCCGACCTTGTACTCGCCGCTGATGGTGGCATAGACTCGGTTGCGGATTACCCAATAGTCGTTGTCGATGTTGTATTCGTTACCGGCAAAATTCCCCTCCTCGTCATATACGGGATCTTTAATGCTTGTCTCCTCGGGGTTGTGCTTGTAGTGGAACTGGTATCCGACGTTTGATTTCAACCATTTGAGAATCTTGTACTCAAGCTTTACGCCAATGGCGGCGCGTTCAATGTTGTTCACAAAGTCGTATGTGCGGAACTCTACATCGCCTACAACCTTGAACTTCTTGTTGATTTTTTTTGATGCCTCAACGGTTGCCCAAATACCGAACTTGTCCTCTGTTGCCTGTGCGTTGGCATTGCATAGCGGGGCAAGCATGAACATTGCCACTAGCAATGCAAGTATGCCTTTATTCTTTAAGTTTGTATTCATCTGTTGGAGTTTTAAGGGTTGTGTCTACTGAATTGTTTGCCTCGTTGCTCTTGTAGTACATCTTTACAATGGCTGCATCCTTGAGGAAATCGATTGCGCCTACCTCGACTTTAATCACTTTAAGACCTGTGCGTTTTTCAAGGTCGGCAATGAGTTCTTCGCGCTTGTCGGGGGTGATGAGATTGATGTTGTCATATTTTATCACCTTGTACGAGTAGTGGCTTATTAGCAGCTTGCTCTCGCAAATGACAATTACAGCGATGAAAAGAATGTTTATTATTATTACCTCTCCAATGCTCAACTCGCTGATGGTGAGTCCGTTGATGGCGCTCACGGCAATGATGGTGAACAGGTAGGTCATCTCGCGTATGGCAATCTGCTCGGTGCGGTAGCGTATGATGCTGAACATGGCAAAGAGACCGAGTGCGATGCCGGCCTTGAGCTTGACGTCGCCAAGCACGTAGATGAGCATGAAGGTGCTTATGGCAATGAGTATGTAGGTGAAGAAGAACTCGCCGCGCTTGCATTTGGGATAGTAGAGCCAGCGTACTATTA
>JAZRGF010000207.1:0-3124 GCA_045644005.1 Bacteroidaceae bacterium
CAATCCTGGTAACAGAAATTGAGCCGTTGAGTATGTTGGCCGCATCAACAGACCGCATCCCTGTGGGAGGCTCTGAAATCAAGCCATCTGCATCACCTGAACGAAGAGGTGAATGGGGGAATCTTTGGAACTGACGACATAAATTTCACCATCGCGAGCTTTGCAGCAACAGGTCACGCGAAGCACGGATAAAAATCGCGCCGCGTGGGTTGCAATTAGCAAAACGAGCCAATGGGGGAATCTTTGGTATTAAGATTTCAAACCTCATATATGACAAAATAGACAGAGCAATATCGTTGCTCTGTCTATTTTGCTTTTAGGTGGATATATCTGCTGTTAACTTTGTTTTCCTCCTTTTCGCTCGCAGATAGAATTAAAGCAAGCTTTATTCTTGCTCGCTCATGCGTCGGTTAACTTTGTTTTCCTCCTTTTCGCTCGCAGACAGAATTAAAACAAGCTTTATTCTTGCTCGCTCATGCGTCGGTTGTCAAATCCTGGGGGGGGCGAAAATATAACGATTTAAGTCTATAATGCAATTTTCATTGTCTTAAAACAATAAAATTGCAAAAACGCTTGTTTTTACTCTCTGTAAATAATATTTTTGTCTGCACAAAACAATCGCTATGGAGATATTAACGAGAAAATATTACGCAGATAAGGTTGATTCTTGGATTGGCAAAGGCAATATCATTGTTCTTGTTGGTCCTCGTCGTGTGGGTAAGAGTTATATCCTGAAGGATTTCATTCAGAGACATTCTCACGAAGAGAACATCAACATCATCTATGTAGATAAGGGAAAGAAGGCGGATTGAAGCGGAAGGTTTTGCTACGTCACGTCCGTCACGGCCTTCCGCTTCTTGTCTTTATTATCTCTTGCTTGCAAAGAACTTTTTCATGAGCGCAGTTGCTTCGTCGGCGCAGACACCACGGACAACTTCGGTCTTCGGGTGCAGCACATCGGGCGCATAGCGGTGATAGCCGCGTTTCTCGTCCTCGGCACCGTAGACAAGACGCGAGAGCTGTGACCATGCTATTGCACCGGCACACATGGGGCACGGTTCAACGGTTACATAGAGTGTACAGTCATTTAGATATTTGCCACCGATATTTGATGCCGCGGCTGTGATGGCCGGCATCTCGGCATGTGCGGTGACATCGTTGAGCATCTCGGTGAGGTTGTGCGCACGCGCAATCACACGCCCCTTGCACACAATCACAGCCCCAATTGGCACCTCGTCCTCGACAAAGGCCTTCTGCGCCTCAACAAGCGCCATCTTCATATAATCGGTATCGGTCATCATCATTGGCTTATTATCGGCGCATATCGTGCTCGCCGAAGAGTGTCGGGTAATCCTCGTCAAGATTCTTGTAAATGAACGACAACAGTGTCTCGCGCATCCAGTTACTCTTGTTGTTGATGCGGTATTTCTTGAGGTAATCGTCTATGATTTTCATCTCCTCGTCACTCACAAGACACACCACACGCGAATGGCGCACTGGCTGTGTACGTGCAGTTGTCGCTTTGGGAGATTTTGCTTTCTTTGCGCTCATAGAATTAAATGTTTGCGCAAAAATAATCCAACTTTGGAGCAAATGCAAGTTTTTTCATTTGCTTTTGAGCCTTGCAAACACTATCTTCGCCATGAAATTGTCAAAACAACACCTCAATAGAAGCAATATGGCACAACACAACCTGCTTGGCAACAAAGGCGAAATGCTTGCATCGCGGTTCCTGCTCAACAAAGGATATGCCGTGCATCACCACAACTGGCGCAGCGGACACAAGGAGATTGACATCATTGCACAGCAGCGCAACGTACTTGTCTTTGTTGAGGTGAAGAGCCGCACAAGTGAGGAGTACGGCAATGCCAGTGACGCTGTAGATGACAAGAAGATAAGGCTGCTGATTTCGGCGGCACAGGCCTACTTGCAGAAATACAAAATTGACCTGAAGTTCCGCTTCGACATCATAACGGTCATTGGAGGCTGCGAGCCATACAGGATTGAACATATTGAGGACGCATTCTACCCCGAATGGTAAAAACCCGGTGAAACATGAACATTGAAGACGCACGCATATATTGCCTGAGCAAACAGAATGCCACCGAGGATTTCCCATTTGACGAAACGACACTGGTATTCAGGGTAGAGAACAAGATATTTGCCATCACCGACCTTGAGAACACAAAGTGGTTCTGCGTGAAGTGCGATGCCGACTACGCTGTGGAGCTGCGCGATAGTTACCCGCAGATTGCGCCGGCATGGCACATGAACAAGAAGTACTGGAACCAGCTGGACATTGCAGCATTGAGCGACGAGTTGTTCTATTCACTGGTGGATCACTCATATAACGAGGTGCTGAAGAAACTCCCCAAAAAGACACGTATCAAATATGGCATGGAATAAAGATTCTATCGTTCACCTTTTGGAAGTCGACTCCACCAACCGCTATGTACGGGACGAGGCGACTGCATTGTGGCAAAATCGCGGTACCTGTGATTTTGCCGTTGTCGCCGCAGGGCACCAGACTGCCGGACGAGGCCAAAGAGGAAACACATGGAATTCCAACGCCGGCGAGAACTTGTTGTTCTCAATACTTGTGCGTCCGGGAGAGACGCTGGAAGTTTCAAAGCAATTCCTGCTGTCACAGGCTGTTGCATTGAGCATTCACGATGCAATGAAATGTTATGGAATTGACACACTGCTCAAATGGCCTAACGACATTTACGCAGGCAACCGCAAACTGGCAGGCATTCTTTTGGAGCTCGATTACTCGGGTGCGTTTGTGGAGCAAGCCATTATAGGTATCGGTTTAAATGTAAACCAGGAGAACTTTCCTCCTATGGACAGGGTACCTGTATCAATGAAAATGCTATGGAAAACGGAAAACGGAAAACGGAAAACGGAAAACGGGAAACAAAGACAAGACCTTATTCTTGACGATGTGCTTGCAACAATACTTGACCTGTTTGAGCACTATTACACAGAGATGCGGTTCGGGAACCGCGATGCCATTGCTGCAGAATACAAGAGAGTGCTCCTTGGAATGAATGAACGACACACCTTCATTGACAGGGATGGACATTTCGATGCCGTTATACAGGACATTGAAAGCGACGGGCAC
>JAZRGF010000208.1:0-2296 GCA_045644005.1 Bacteroidaceae bacterium
AACAAATAACTATTATATGAAATCACTACGTTCACTTTTCAGGATAGGACTTGGTCCTTCGAGCAGTCACACCATGGGTCCCAACCGCGCTGCAAAGCAGTTTGCCGAGCGTTGTCCCAACCCCGACAGCTACCGTGTAACACTCTACGGCAGCCTTGCAGCCACAGGAGCAGGTCACATGACAGACGTTGCAATAATAAAAGAACTTGAACCCATAGCAAAACTGGAGCTCATTTGGGAGCCCGAAGTATTCCTCCCGTTCCACCCCAACGGCATGCTTTTCGAGGGTATAAAGGACGGCAAGGTCATCGACAGTTGGAAAATCTACAGCGTGGGCGGTGGCGAGCTTGCCAACGAGGAGACAACAAAGAACGAGGAGGACATATACCCACTCACAACCATGCACGAGATCATGGACTGGTGCGACGAGACAGGCTGCACCTTCTGGGAGTATGTAGAGAAATATGAAGGCCCTGAGATATGGGACTACCTTGGCGAGGTGTGGGCTACAATGCAGAGCACCATCAAGCGCGGCCTTGAGAACGAGGGGGTGCTCCCCGGCGGTCTTGGCATACAGCGCAAGGCACTCACCTACCTCAACAAATCAATGTCATATAACGCTGCAGTGAGCAGCAAGGCAAAGCTCTATGCATACGCCCTTGCTACAAGCGAGGAGAATGCAAGCGGAAGCACCATCGTCACCACCCCCACATGCGGTTCAAGCGGCGTATTGCCGGCGGTGCTCTACCACCTGTCGACAGCACACAACTGCTCGGACGCACGCATCCTGCGCGCCATTGCCACAGCCGGTCTCTTTGGCAACGTGGCAAAGGAGCATGCTTCAATATCGGGTGCCGATGTAGGCTGCCAGGGCGAGATTGGTGTTGCCTGTGCCATGGCGGCAGCCGCAGCCTGTCAACTTTTCGGCGGAACAATAAACCAGATTGAGTATGCGGCCGAGATGGGTCTTGAGCACCACTTGGGACTTACCTGTGACCCGCTTTGCGGCCTTGTACAGGTACCGTGTATTGAGCGAAACGCCATTGCCGCATCGCGCGCACTCGATGCCTGCACATACTCGGCACTCTCGGACGGCAAGCACAAGATTGACTTCGACCACATTCTGCAGGTGATGAAGGAGACCGGGCACGACCTCCCGAGCCTCTACAAGGAGACATCGACCGGCGGCATTGCAAAGATTGATATCAACAAGCGCCGCGGTTTGAGAAAAATCCTCGACACCCTGCACATCCACAAGAACGACGACAATACAAAATAACAGACAATGAAAAAAGCACTATTACTGTTGGTTCTGCCAGCCTTGCTGGCAACAACCACACTGAAAGCACAGGACGACAACAAAGTGCGCCCCAACTACGCACTCGCCGAGCGCTTCTCACCAAGAAAGATTTCACGCATGGTCAAGCAGACCAGAATACAACCCGTATGGTTTGAGGATGGCAAGCAGTTCATCTATGCATGGAGCGACACCAAGGAGCGTAACTTCTACGTAGTTGACGCCGTAAAAGGCACAAAGAAGGAACTTTGGGACATGGAGTGGCTTGCCAAAGAGATTACAATGCGCACAGGCGACCCCTATGATGCACAGCACCTGCCCATTGGCATAAACCGCATCATCCGCGAAGGCCGTTACGTACGCTTTGACATTGCATCAAAGCTCGAAGTCCCCAAGCAGCTTCCACGCCACGAGCGCAACGACAGCGCCAAGATAAAGGAGAACGAGGGCAAGAAGGAGAACAAGACCTTCTACTTTGAATATGACATGAAGACCAAGGAGCTCATTGAGCGCACAAAGGACGAGATTGAAGACCTCTACCCTGTCTATCCAGGCTGGGCAAACGTCTCACCCGACGGCAAGTTCGCCATCTATGAGAAGAACTACAACTTGTGGTACATGTCGCGCGAGGATTTGGAGAAGCTGCGTTTATGGGACAAGGACAGCACCGTTGTGGAGCACCAGCTCACCTTCAACGGACGCCCCAACTGGTGCTACGCACACCACTCACTCGATGAGAAGCCCGACACTGCAAAGCGCTACCGCGTGAACGCACTCTGGAGCCCCGACTCACGACACTTTGTAATGACACACCGTGCCGACTCCATCCTTTCAAAGATGTGGGTCATCAACTCATTGAGCAGCCCACGCCCCACACTGGAGAGCTACCGCTACCAGATGCCCGGCGAGGAGACACCAAAGACAACAGTCGAGCTGTTCGACTTTGAGAACAAGACAAGCAAGACAATCAATGTCGATCAGTTCAAGCAGCAGCGCCTT
>JAZRGF010000209.1:0-3497 GCA_045644005.1 Bacteroidaceae bacterium
GATGTACTCAAGGAATCACAACCCGACGTTGTCCTCGTTCACGGCGACACAACCACAAGCACCGCAGCAGCCCTTGCCGCATTCTACCAGCAGATACCTGTGGGCCACGTAGAGGCAGGCCTGCGCACGCACAACATCTACAGCCCATGGCCCGAGGAGATGAACCGCCAAATCACAGGCCGCATAGCAACATACAATTTTGCCCCCACGCCATTGAGCAAGGCCAATCTCCTGCGCGAGGCAGTAGCCGAGGAGAGCATCACCGTCACAGGCAACACCGTCATCGACGCGCTCTACTGGGTGGTAAACAAAATCAACGAAAACAAGACGCTCAACAGCGAATTGCAGACATTGCTTGCCCGGGCAGGCTACGACGTTAACCGCCTTGCAGGTGGCAAGAAACTCGTGCTCATCACCGGTCACCGCCGCGAGAACTTCGGCGACGCGTTCATCAACATGTGTACCGCCATCAAGGACCTGACACAGAAATATCCCGATGTAGACTTCGTCTACCCAATGCACCTTAATCCCAACGTGCGTAAACCAATCGCTGAGGTCTTTCGAAGCCCCACCCCAGCCCTCCCCCAAAGGGAGGGAGAAGCGTATGGTTACCAGACAGCAGATTCCACATTGTATAGCCTGTTAAAGGATTTTGCCAAAGAAAATAAGGAAAAAGCCACCAATGCAGAAGTCGCATTATGGTCGCATCTGCGCGACGAGCAAACCGGATACAAATTCCGTCGCCAACACATCATTGATAAATATATCGTAGACTTCGTATGCATTGAGAAACAATTTGTTATAGAAGTCGATGGTGCATACCATTCCGAAATAGGGCAAATAGAATATGACAAGGACAGAACCACAAGGTTAAACGAGCTCGGTTTCGAAGTAATACGTTTCACAAATGAAGAAGTAATAACAGACATTGAAGAATGCATAAATAAGATAAAAAGCGGACTTATTTCTACCCCCTCTCCCATGGAGAGGGTTGGGGTGAGGCCTTCCAGTTCCTCCCCATCAGGGGGGAGGTTAGGTGGGGGCAACATGTTCTTCATCGAGCCACTTGAATATCTCTCGTTCGTATATCTCATGGAAAAGAGCACCATTGTCCTCACCGACAGCGGCGGCATACAAGAAGAGGCGCCAAGCTTAGGCAAGCCAGTGCTTGTTATGCGCGACACCACCGAGCGCCCCGAGGCACTTGAGGCCGGCACCGTAAAACTTGTAGGCACAAATTATGACAAGATTGTAGCCGAAGTATCGGCACTGCTCGACGACCAGGCGCACTACGATGCCATGAGCAAGGCCGTGAACCCATATGGTGACGGACTCGCCTGTGGCAGAATTGTTGACACATTGAAATAAAGCCCCACCCCAACCCTCCCCCGTAGGGAGGGGGTAACAAGAGACCATGGTAAGGAGACCCAATTCCTCCCCTACTGGGGGGAGGCCAGGTGGGGGCCAGAACTAACATAATAACAACTAAAATAAAAGAACACTTATGAAAGCCTGTTTCATGGGGCTTGGCTACATTGGCCTGCCCACAGCAATCATAGCAGCAAAACATGGAATTGACGTTGTGGGCGTCGACATCAACCCGAAGGTTGTCGAATTGACAAACCAGGGCAAGCTCCACATCATTGAACCCGGTATGGAGAAGATGCTACAAGAGGTCATCACAAGCGGCAAGTTCAAAGCCTATACCACCCCCCAGGTGAGCGACGCATACTTCATGGTTGTGCCCACCCCCTTCAAGGGCGACCATGAGCCCGACGTATCGTACGTCGAGGCGGCCACCCGCGCCGTGCTACCACTGCTCAAGGAAGGCGACCTCTATGTCATTGAATCAACATCACCAATTGGCACAACCGAGTTGATGGCAAACATCATCTTTACCGAGCGCCCCGAACTCAAAGACAAGATACACATAGCATACTGCCCCGAGCGCGTACTCCCCGGCAACGTAATCTATGAGCTCATACACAATGACCGTGTCATTGGCGGTTTGACACCCGCCTCAACCGACAAGGCCATTGAATTCTATTCACAGTTCGTCAAGGGCGAGCTCCACAAGACCAACAGCCGTACAGCCGAAATGTGCAAGCTCACCGAGAACAGTAGCCGCGACGTACAAATAGCCTTCGCCAACGAGCTCTCGCTCATATGCGACAAGGCAGGCATCAACGTGTGGGAACTCATAGACCTTGCCAACAAACACCCACGCGTGAACATCCTGCAACCGGGCTGTGGTGTCGGCGGGCACTGCATAGCCGTCGACCCCTACTTCATCACATCCGACTACCCCACCGAAAGCAAGATTATTGCCACAGCCCGCAACATCAACAACTACAAGAGCGACTGGTGCGCCGAGAAGGTAAAGAGCACCATGCTCGAGTTCGAGCTCAAGAAAGGCTGCAAGCCCACCGTGGCAATGATGGGCCTGGCATTCAAGCCAAACATCGACGACCTCCGCGAATCGCCCGCCAAGAACATCGTAGGCAAGGTATTGCAGATATGCAACAATGCCGACGTCCTCATTGTAGAGCCCAACGTCACCGAGAACAAACAGTTCAAGCTCACCCCATACAAGGAAGCATTTGACAAGGCCGACATAGTTGTAATGCTCACCGCGCACAACCAGTTCAAGGAGTTGCCATACGACGAGAGCAAGATAATCCTCGATTTCTGCGGCATATACAAAAAATAGCACATAAAAAACTTGCAAAAGGCATAGCCAATGCATTACCTTTGCAAAGACATTGAAAGACGGAAGAGAACTTCACAACTTTCAACATAGAAGAAGGACTGCTTGAACCTAAACAGTCTTCGCGGTGAAATATTAAAACAACGTGAGTTCGATATAAGCCAAATCAAATCGCGAACCTGTCATCCCGACAGAGCGTAGCGACGAGGGATCTCTGAATCCGCGTATAATGAGATTCCTCACACAAGGTTCGGAATGACAAAATACGCTAAATTTTGGTATAAATTCTTATATCTAACTCACGTTATTTTAGCCAAAGAGTAGCATTACACGTCCAACAGAGGTGGGTGATATTGGCTCAGTAGCCATTTCTTTGGCACAGTAGAAATTTAGTGTCGATAAGCATATAAATTTAAAATTCTGAAAGTAGGATATTGAGAAACGGTCGCAAAAAAAAGTGTCGGTATCGCTTTCGCTCACCATTATATTCACGGCAGTCTCCAACCTTAATCATTCACTTGTATTTTCTTCAAGTCGTTCTTTAGTGTTCTTTTGGAGGCCAAAAGAACGAAAAGCCCCGGCACACGGAAAGCCCAGTCGGCCTCTTCTTTGTTCAGGAATTGCCAAGGCAATTTCCTTCAGTCGAAAAGGTGCTAAAGCACACTCCTTTGGGGAGCTAAAGCTCCCGTCGTCGCAAACATTGCTCGCCCGCAATGGTGCCACTTGAACCTTTCTGTTGATTTTTGGGTGATGCGGACCTTCCTCAGTTAGTCACTCGCCAAGGCGAGCA
>JAZRGF010000210.1:0-12759 GCA_045644005.1 Bacteroidaceae bacterium
CGGCAAGAACTCGCTGCGCTCAAACATCATGCCGCCTGGTTCCAAGCATTGCTCGGCTACTCGCTGTGCCTCCCAACGCTGCCCTTCCGCCCTTGGCGGGGAATTACCTTTTGCAATGAACAGGCACGTAGAATAGTAATTACAAAGGTCTTATCCTACTTTTTCCGCCCTGCCTAAATTTGATACATTAATAGACTGCTCCCCCAACTTTTGCAGGTGAGCCAATGAAACATGGGTCAACTGCTATATTATTCCCTAAAAAAATGGCTCTCACTTAAAAGCGAGAGCCATTCTGCATAGAATATCCTTTTAGAATCAAACCTCCAACGCACCAATAAGCTCCTGTACAGAGCTCATTTTGTGGCGCACAAGGTAATCCTGAATATAATCAACAATTTCGCCTGTAACCGCAGGATTCATAAAGTTCGCTGTACCCACCTCAATGGCACTTGCACCGGCAAGCAGGAACTCTATGGCATCGGCACCGGTTGTGATACCGCCAATACCAACTACAGGAATCTTTACTGCCTTTGCAACCTGCCATACCATGCGCAGAGCGATTGGCTTGGCAGCCGGACCACTCATACCGCCGGTGATTGTAGAAAGGACAGGACGGCGTTTCTCAGAGTCGATAGCCATACCAAGCAAGGTATTGATGAGCGACACACTATCGGCACCCGCACCCTCAACGGCACGCGCAATTTCAGTAATATCCGTTACGTTTGGAGAAAGCTTTACAATCAATGTCTTTGGATAGACCTTGCGCACTGCAGCAACAACATCGGCCGCCGACTGCGGCAACACACCAAAGGCCATACCGCCCTGCTTTACGTTAGGGCATGAGATATTGAGCTCGATACCAGGTATCTTGTCAAGCGCAGCTACCTTCTCGGCACAAGCCACATAATCCTCAATACATGCACCCGACACATTCACAAGTACGTTGGTGTCAAGATCCTTGAGTTGCGGATAGATATTCGCAGCAAAGTAATCGACGCCCTTGTTCTGCAACCCCACAGCGTTGAGCATTCCCATAGGAGTCTCGGCGCTACGCGGATAGGCATTACCTTCGCGATGATTAAGGGTGGTACCTTTTACAATAAAGCCACCCAACTTGTTCAAATCAACAAAATCGGCAAATTCAAGACCGTAGCCGAAAGTTCCCGATGCGGTGAGGACTGGATTCTTCAGCTCCAAACCGCCTATTTTAACATCCGTCTTTACCATTTCAGTTCATCTATTGAGAATACCGGACCATCTGTACAAACACACTTGTGTCCCTCCTTTGTATCTTCGACGCAGCAGAGACACGCACCCAGACCGCACGCCATCTTGTTCTCGAGCGACACCTCACAAGCAATGCCGTTCTCGCGCGCATAGCGGGCTACAGCCATCATCATAGGCTTTGGACCACAGGTGCATATACAATCATACTTCTCGGCAAGCAGCGAGTGGTTGGTCACATAACCCTTCTCGCCAAGCGAGCCATCCTCGGTTGTGTACTCAACACGACCAAGCGCCTCATACGCCTCGCGCAGATAAAGATCCTTCGCCGAACGCGCACCGATGAGAATTGTGAAATCGTTACCATTTTTCCACAACTGCCCGGCAAGGTAATACAAAGGAGGAGAAGCTACACCGCCACCAATGAGCAACACACGCGCATTGCTGTCCGACGGCATTGCAAAGCCGTTACCTAGTGGCAGAAGAGTATTTAGCTTGTCACCAACCTTGACTCTGCCAAGCCACTTTGTTCCATCGCGTACAATCTGCACCAAAAAGCCAATCTCATTCTTCTCGGCACTGAAACTATGCACCGAAATAGGACGGCGCAACACAACTGTAGGCGTCTGGTCAATACGGAGCTCGGCGAACTGCCCGGGACGCACCTCGGGGAAAGGAGTGTTGCTTGTCATGACCAACAGAACGCAGTTGGCATTGACCTGTTGCACCTCCTTTACTACTAAATCAACAAGAACTTTTTTCATATTGAAAATGTTGAATATTATTTATACAAATTATATTAATGCGAAGATAGCTCATTTTTTCATTCAACAGATAAGCAAACAAAAAAAATGTTGGAGCAGTCCAACATTTTCCGTCCGCAAACGCTATTTCTCGGGAATCAGCGTCTCGTATGTACCATCACTGTAGTATATGCGTATCTCTTTTATCTTCTTGTCGGGCTGCACAGCCGTCATCTGAGCCAAACGACCGCCCTGCAAAGAACGCCTTGGACGAGGCTCAGGAGCAACCTTCTCACGTTGAGACTGCTGCGTAGCGCTGCGACGAGGTTTAGACTCCTCAACAGCAGGCAATACCGGCTCTGTTGATGGAGCCGCAAATAGAGGGTTTTCCGTCTGCTGCACAACCGCATGCTCTGCAAAAAGAGTTTCCTGCGGTGTATTCACAGCCACTTCAGGAAGCGCCTGACGCACAGGCGCCTCGCCAACACCCATCATGAGCCATTTCATATCCACGCCGGGAAAAGCCTCATATATCTTGAGCATAACCTCAAGACTTGGTTTGTTACGACCACTGATTATGTGCGACACAGACGCACGTTGTATTCCAGTCCTGTCGGCAAACTGTGACGGCGACAAATCATAGCACTTCATAAGCAGCTCAATCCTCTCACGCTCATTCATAATCATATGCAATATTTATGTGTTACAAATGTTTCAAGCATTATCATTGCAAAGATATTACAAAAATACAAAACAAACAAATTGCACAAACAAACAATACAAACGCTATCAATTTACATTACTAAAACATTTGTAAATAAAACAAAATGTCATACACGTTTCACAGATTAACAGACATCACACATCAAGCCGCACAAACATAGCAGCACAACCAAGATTCCGCCAAATACAACACACATTAATCTTTTGGGGATAATAGACTGATTTTTCATGACATACACACAGATTGAAAACAAAAATATGCAACAAATGTACTCAATCACACAAAACAGCAATGTTTACCCAAACAAAAACTGCAATAAATAACAAATAAACTATTGATTTTAAGTAGATTATATATCAGCAATACAAATTGCATAAATTACGCATACACTATTAACAGCGTTGATAACCCGACTGTTAACAACAAGCTGTGTAACGATTGATTTATGACAGCCGTACACAACATCTGTATACAACAATTGTAAACACACACCATCACCCCACTCCACACCACGCGACCAACCAAGCAATATTTACCTTTGTAACACGTAAAAGAAAATGATTTTACATTTATTTTGCAAGGGTTTTTCAAATATTTATACAATTTACAGCTTCCACACAAGAGAGAATTGGAAGAAAACACCCTACAAATGAAATAATTGAAGAAAATACGATAAAACTATGGGATAAAGGCAAATATTCGATTCTCAGCGCCCAAAAACAGAGATAATACATTGTCATACAATAATTTATCCACAATATTAACCACCATCAAAGACATTAAAATAGAAATGAGAGGACAAGAGCCTGGCAAAGCGTTCACTCCTATGACAAGGGACTGAATTTGTGACACAGAATAAATACACTTTACAGTTTCAAGCAAGGAGATTACCCTACACCCTGAAGAATGACAACAAGAGCAGGAATTCTACACCTCCATACACATACATGGTAAACGAGATATATTTGAAAAAACAAAAATCCTTATTCATACAGGACAACTCTCTTTAGAACCACCGAGAATATCTGCATGGGAGAATGACTTACAAGATAACAGACACAACAAGAGCCTGCTCCACCAAGGAACAGGCTCTAAAAAAGCAGCAAAGGCGCCATTCAGCACCATTGCAACATAACATTACTCAACTGCCATCTTGCGTGCACCAGTTGCCGTTACAACAACATACACACCATTTGAAAGCACCGGCACAGCGACCTTTTTGCCACTATAAACCTTTACACCGGCCAGATTATAAACCTCGCACCAATCACCATCGGCAACAACATCATCAATAGCAGTAGACAAGAGCACGACCTCCACATAATCAGAGTAAGCTGATGAAAGCGTACCATCGGATGCTTTAACTCTGTAAAGGTACGTAGCACCCTCTTCAAGATTCGTGAAGGCATAGCTTGTATCAGCAGTTTTAACAGTATTTATGAGCTCACGCTTAACCGACGTAGTCTGGAAAATATTCAGATTATCAATATTCACACGGCAAGAACCCGTTGATTTGTGCGTATATATTTCCACACAGCAACGGCCATCCACATCAGCCATTGACGAAATCTTCATCACGGCAGCAGCTACATCAAAATCTTCGGTTGAAATCACCTCTCCCGTTTCACCTTTATATTCAACTGTAACAACAACACCATTATCCTTGCTGCTATTGCAGAGCGAAACATCAAGCGTTGTAACCACATTGCCTGTAGCCTCAAAATAGGGAGTCAACAGACTGCCGCCATTGTTTGCAGTACCAATACGCAGAACACCGCTCTCGCTATATACATTCTCACATCCCCAACCGGTTGATGACATGAAGCTGTCAATAGTCTCATCATTCAACACTGTGCTACCTGCAGTACAATTCATGAAATCCTCGTACAGAATCACCTTCTTGTCGCCATTGCCGTTTGCAGCGTCAGACTCCTTGTAAAGTTCAACAGTATACTCCGTTGCATCCTCCACCGCACTCCAATTTGCAACAAATGAATTGCATGTAACATCAATTGCAGCCAACGCAAAAGGAGCGTCTACAATTGTTTCAGCCATGAAGTTAAACGAAATAATATCGTCCTGGTACTTGATTTTGGTAATAGGCTTGTTCATATACCCGCCTGCATAAACCTTGGCCGCAGGGATTGATGTATTGGTCAACTCGGTATTGCCGCTTGTGCCTGGCCATACATCGCCTTTGAGACTGGCCACAAACTGACTTTGGTTATTTTTTCCGTAGGCAACCAGCTCATTGTCGGCCGGTATAATGGTGTAACGTGGATGGTCCTTTGTTGTGTTAATTTTATTCTCATCCCAAGCCGATTTGTTATAGTCTACATGGATGACAAGCATACCGCTACCGAAGAGATATTTATCCCACCCCTCCTGCTTGCGGTTCTCAAGTATGTAATACTCGTTTTCATTGGCATCATTAACAACCTTATAGGCCACACCTTCCTGTGTAAGAGGCTTCATTGAATATACACCTTTGGTATTTATCTCAACAAGTTCTCTCCATCCGCAAAAATCTCTCTGGTAAGCGCTGTAACCCACCGGTACATACCCCTCGGCTGCGTAATTACCCTGGTCCATGACATCCCAGTAGTCCATACACCAGTTACCGCTTTCGTAAGTGGTATCATAGATATCATGCAATCCAAGGCAGTGCGAAAACTCATGGCATATAAGACCGATACCGGCAAGCGTCTTGCCAATCTTTGACTCATAGCTCTCATTATATACAAGCTCACCGCTGCAAGCGTATGTATCACACCTCACACCATCGACAGTTACGGTACCGGCTTGAGCACTGAGTTGCCACTGGTGAGGCCAGACGGTATTTGCATCGGCGCCATAGGACTCGGAATATCCGGCATATATGCAGTAGATAAACTCTACCTCACCGTCGCCGTTATTGTCACATTTTGAAAAGTCAAAGCCTGCCACATCGGCCTTCTGGATACCCTCCTTCACCATATAAGTTGCTTTCTTGTCATCGCCCGAATTATCATTGCCACCATAGTAGGACATATTGTTATCCATTGTAACAATGTCGGTAACAATGAAGTTGGGGCGGAACTTACCGTCGGACTGTGCCATGAAATAGTCGCGTGCACTGCCAATGCTGTTTGCAATAGGATTCTCATATACATAATCCTTTGTATTGAGAATGTTATTTAAATCCTCTTTGGTATAAGTAAACTTTGTATCCTTGAACTGCACCAACAGAACGGCAATGTTCACATCACCCTCGGGGACAATCTGCGCCCCAGCCTTCTGTGCCGCAGCCTTGTATGTCAGCGAACGCGCACTGCTTGCTTTTGCAATACCGGCCTTCATTGCCGACAGGTCCACTGACGAGAGCAGTTCTTTCTCGGCTACGCTACGATTTACACTGTTATGCGCAAGAGTTTTTGTAGAAACAAAAGCACCGTTGGCAAAAGTCGCATAGCTGTAATCTCCATTAGCCTCTTTAACGAGCGGCATTCCATCCATTGTTACAAAATAGTGCAACGACTCGTCACCGGTGAGCACAACTGTCAACTCTGTACCATCGGACTGCTTTACGGTAAAAGGCTTGCGATATGCGGGAGCGGCAAATGCCGATACCACGACAAACACCGCCAACAAAGCCAAAAGGATTTTTTTCATATTTTTCATTTATTAGATTCACAAAAACATGGCACTCTCGCCCAATCTTTGCAAAAATAATAAATAAATTCTATATACTAGTATATAGAAGCTCCTTTTTGGCTATCCTTTGGCTTTTTCGTTCTTTTTATCGGTAACACCCACAAAGTATATGCTCACACCAATGAGCAGCAGTGACAGCAGAATCACCGGCTCAAACTTATCCACCCCCGTAATGAACGACACCACCGATGCAACGATGAGAGTTACATAACCATATATTGCCACAACTGTGCTGTTAAGATATTTAAGACCTACAGGAATGAGAAAATAGGTTACAACCGTAGGGAATATAAGCACAAACGCCAACACCAGCAGCGGCTTTACCTCAAAATGCCCTTCAAACAGCGGCGCGGTGAAGCCGAAAAACCAGGAAAACAGCAGTGCAACGACTGCAGCCGACGAGAATGTGTAGCGCAATATGGTAATACTAGAGAGGTGTCCCACCATTCTTGACGAGAAGACCAGATATATTGCATATATGATTGAAGCAGCGATAGACAACATATTACCCAACAAGGGATTATCGGCAACATCACGACTGGGTTCAGCAACAATGCACAGCATTGCTCCCGCAAAACCCACTGCAATGCCAAGCAGCTTGCGTGCATCTATGCTGTCACGGGAAATGACGGCCGAGGCTATGACCACCCAAAGAGGCTGCATGGCATTAAAAATGGCAAAGCTCACCGGCGTAGTGTGGCTCAGGCTCACGGCATAGAGCGACATATACCCGAATATTCCACCACCTCCAAGCAATATGAGTTTCAGTTTATCTTTCATCACCACCGACTCGGGCTTTGCAAATATCCCTATGATCCAGAACATAACAGCCCCAAATACCAGACGCACCGTCACGCAACTCAATGGAGCTATCCACAACGGAAGCAGATAGCCCATTGCATTGACATTCAATCCGCTCAACACCCTTGCAGTAAAAAGCGAGAGTGAACCCTTTGCATAGTTATTCATAATTCTCTTTTCTTCGTTTATCATAAACCTTCAACAGCAACATAAGAAGCAGAGCCGCAAAAGCAATCACCGCATTGAGCATAAAAGGAAAACGTTCGCCCTTAATACGTAACATATCCTGCACCCAATCCACAATGAACGGAGCAATCACAATAGCCACATAGTTCATGGACATTAGCAGCGCAAGGGCATACGTCACCTTTTGTGGCGATGCCGACGCCGATACCTTGTCATAGATATATGGCTGTGCCATCCCATATCCAAAGCCGGCCGCCACACAGCCCGTCACCACAAACGCGAGCGAACGGTTATAGTAGACATCTATCAGGCCAAGAGCAATCAGCAACATGGCCCACAGCAGAATGTTGCGCCCAAGTACATCCACCAGGCGATTTATAAAAAGCCCGGGCAACATCATAGCAAGGAAAAAGACAGAGGTAACAATGCCGGCAACCCCACTGTCATAGCCATACTTACCAAGCAGGAACGGAAGGTTAATGCTCACCACCATTACAAGATAGGTTATCAGCAGATAGTAGAGCATGCACTTTGTGAGGGTGTTGTACTTTATCCACCCACCACTCTGCACAACGGCATCACCCTGACCGCCATTCTGCCCCACACTCTTCTCGGCACGTTTTATAGCGGGCACAAGCAGTATAGAAACTATGGGCAACAGATAGACCAGGAACGGCAAGCGCCACTGCACATCGGCAAGCCAACCGGCAACGGCCGTTGCAATCACAAGGGTTATGTTTGTTATCGCCGACACATATCCATACTGTCTGGTGCGTTCCTTGCCACTGAAGAACATTGACACCAGCGAGGTGGAGAAAGGGATTATTATTCCCGCACCCACACCAAGCATGGCACTCACCGCAATGAGCTGCCCTATCGTGCCTGCCAAAAAATACAATGCACCGCTTAAAAGAAATAGCCATAAACCAATGTACAGCAGCTTGATATACCCTATCCTGTTGCTTATGTAACCCGCAAAAAGTATAAAAGGAATTATAAGCAATGAAGGCAAGGTAGTGAGCAACTGCAAATCAAGGTCGGTAGCCTTTGGGAATATAGTCGCCAGCTTCTCAAGTATTGGCGAAACAGCAAGCCCAGGCAACGACGTCAGCGCCGCCACCGACCATATTCCAAGCAATGCCCAAACCGTTATCACACCCTTTCCGGTATTCACTCCACGCATTGCAAATGATGTCCTTGTAACATTCTCTTCATTTTTCATAATCGGAACACATTAAAAAAACAAATTCATAACAAGCGCAAGTGCATAAAAGTTGCAACCTTAAGAAACTGTTTAAATTTCTAAAAAATATTTTCTTATATAATCTCTGGGTGTTTCGCCGTTTTTTATATTCAAAAACGTCTGTTTATCCTTTTTTTTGCGGTTACATAGCCCGCTATGCTCCCTAAAAAAATAAATAAACATCCAATTCTTGATCTATAAAAAACTTGGCGATATAATTTTAAACAGCTTCTTAAAAATATTAAAACCACGAACCAACCGCGCCGAGCCTATGTTTGAATGGTACAACAGTTTCCTGAAAACTACATTTTATTAACCATTAAAAAAAAAGAACGATGATGAAAGAGGAAAATTGCAAGACAACAGTGACCACATCGGTGTTCGGTTCGGAGGAGATGCTCAAGAGCGCACCCTGCGACAAGATACCACAGCATTCCACCACCCCCGAAATCGCCTACCGCATGGTAAAGGACGAGACTATCGCACAAACCCAGCCACGTCTCAACATGGCAACGTTTGTGACAACATACATGGATCCTTACGCCACCAAGCTGATGAACGATGCCATCGACATCAACTACATCGACGAGACCGAGTACCCGCGCGTTGCAGTGATGTGCGCAAAGTGCATCAACATCATCGCCAACCTGTGGAACAGCCCCGAGCAAGCCAAGTGGAAGGCCGGAGCATTGGGCATAGGTTCAAGCGAAGCCTGCATGCTTGGTGGCGTGGCGGCATGGCAGCGATGGAAAAAGCGCCGCACAGCGCAGGGCAAGCCATGTGACAAGCCAAACTTTGTAATCTCGGCAGCCTACCAGGTAGTATGGGAGAAGTTCGCGCAGTTGTGGCAGATTGAGATGCGCACCGTGCCCCTCAGCAGCGAAAAGCTCACCCTTGACCCCAAGGACGCCATTGCCATGTGCGACGAGAACACCATCTGCGTAGTCCCAATTATGGGTGTGACATGGACCGGACTCAACGACGATGTCAAAGCCCTCAACGATGCACTCGAGGAGTACAACAAGAAAACCGGCTACGACATCCCCATCCATGTCGATGCTGCATCGGGCGGTTTCATCATGCCGTTCATCAACCCCGAGCTTGAGTGGGATTTCCGCCTCAAATGGGTACTCTCCATCAGCACCAGCGGCCACAAATATGGCCTTGTATACCCCGGTTTGGGTTGGGTAATTTGGAAAGACAAGAAGTTCCTCCCCGATAGCATGTCGTTCAGCGTCAACTACCTTGGTGCCGATGTAACACAGGTAGGCCTGAACTTCTCACGCCCCGCCGCGCAGATTCTTGGCCAGTACTACCAGTTCATCCGTTTGGGCTACGAGGGTTACAAGGAGATACAGCACAATTCAATGGAGGTGGCAAAGTACCTGCATAGCGAGATTGGCAAGATGAAGCCATTCCAGAACTACAGCACCGAGGTGTGCAACCCGCTCTTCATCTGGGAGATGAAGAAGGAGCATGCCAAGCAAGCAAAGTGGACACTCTATGACTTGCAGGACAAGCTGCGCCAGAACGGTTGGATGGTACCCGCCTACACCTTGCCAAAGACACTTGAGACAACCATTGTAATGCGCATTGTGGTGCGCCAGGGATTCAGCCGCGACATGGCCGACCAGTTGCTCGGCGACATTCAGGCCGCTGTAGCCGAACTTGAAAAGCTGCAGTACCCCACACCGTCGCGCCTCAGCATCGAGAGCAACATCAAGGTCAAGGGTACAGTCTACACCCACACGGGCAGCAATAAATAATCCCTCATGCAGTGTCATCCTGAACGTATGTGAAGGATCTATGTGTCTCAAAAAAAGATACTTCGCTACGCTCAGTATGACAATTCGCACAACAGGCAATTACAACTAAAAAACTATAACAAGAAAAATTTATGGACAGGGATAGAAGGATAACACGCGAGGAGTTGAAGGCAGCCCTCTATGAGGCATACAGGAAGTTCAAGAACGAGAACAGCGGCAAGAATGCCGACTACATACCTTATCTTGCCAACGTTGACAAAGACCTTTTCGGCATATCAATTTGCCTTAAGGACGGCGAGGTGCTCACAGTGGGTGACTGTAACTATCGGTTCGGCATTGAGTCAATATCCAAGGTGGCAACAGCACTGCTGGTGCTCAAGGAGTACGGACCCGAAACAATCATCGACATGATTGGTGCAGACGCAACCGGAATGCCGTTCAATTCCATACTCGCCATACTGCTCGAAAACGAGCACCCTTCTACCCCTTTGGTAAATGCAGGGGCTATATCTGCCGTCAGCATGGTCAGCCCGGTTGGAAACAGCCGCGGGAAGTGGGAGAGAATTGTGCAGAATATTACCGAGCTATGCGGCAGCGAGCCGCAACTTATAAACGAGCTCTACAGGTCCGAGAGCGTGAGCAACCACAACAACCGCGCCATTGCGTGGCTGCTTAAAGGTTACGACCGCATATATGACGACCCAGAATTGTCACTCGACCTGTACACACGCCAATGCTCGCTTGGTGTTACAGCTACACAGCTCTCTACCATGGCAGCGACCATAGCCTTCGGCGGATATAACCCTGTGACAAAAAGGAGAGTCTTCCCCTCTGCGCTCAGCGAGAAGATAACATCCATGATTGCAAGTGTCGGAATGTATGAATACACCGGCGACTGGATGTTCAGGACAGGCATACCGGCCAAATCGGGCGTGGGCGGCGGTATCATCGGTGTACTTCCCGGCATCTTTGGTATAGCCGCATTCGCGCCACCAATTGACAAGGCCGGCAACTCGGTGAAGGCACAGCTTGCCATCCGCTACATAATGGAAGAATTGCGGCTCCACATCTTCAACGGCGAACGCGCCGTGATGGTAGAGCACAACCCCGCTCCTGTATAAATGATGAGGCCGGGTCAAAAGTATTTTTGCTCCGGCCTCTCTGTTTTTGTTTTATCGGCAAGATTTTAGTCAGAAGAATGGTATTTTGGCTTATATGAGTTCTTATGCAGCCTTATTACACTCCATATACGTTCCATAAGCACCGATAATAGACCTGCAACAGCTGTTGTTGCCCATTTTTCTGGCAATATACTTCCTTAGATTGTGGGCTATGGCAACAAGTCCCCATTCGACAGAGACCTTTTCTGCCGATTTCAGTCTGAAACGCTTGAACCCGTGATTGAACTTTATGTTTCCGAACACAGCCTCGGGTTCTATCGGTCTCCTGCTTCTGTGCTCCAATCCCTTTTCACCTGTCAGCAGTTCCCTTACCCTTGCCCTATATGCATTGTTCTTGTGGTTGACCTCTATTGTCCTTCGGTCTGCCTTGCCTTTATAGCACATTCCCCGCAGCGGACATCTTGAACAGTCCCTTGCCATATATATGCTTTTGGTGGATATGTACCCAAGGTCGGATTTCTCTTTCTTATAATAGACGAAGTCCAAATGTTGCCCCATGGGACAGACATAGAAGTCTTTGTCAGCATTGTAGAACATATTTTCAGGCAGAAAAGGGTTGTTTCTTCTCGCCCGTTTCATCTCGGCATGGAACATGTTGTACTTTACATAAGGTATCATTCCGCCATTAAGCATATATTCGTAGTTCTGCTCACTGCCATAACCGGAGTCGGCTACAATCTCCGTGCTTTGTCTGCCGTATCTGTGGTTGAAAGACTCCAAATAATCAATGAAGGTTCCTGTATCTGTGGGACGCCAATAGATACCGTAATTGGTGATGAACTGGTTCTGGGTGGATATCTGCACGTTGTATCCTGGCTTTGTCTGCCCGTTGTTCATCGCATCCTCTTTCATACGCATAAATGTACCATCGGGGTCGGTCTTGCTGTAGCTGTTGCGCTCACCAAGGGTTTCGAGGTGGCGGTCGTATTCATCAAGCTTGGATTTACTCTCGCTTGCGGTCTTCTCTATGAGTCGACGCTGTTTACCTTTGCTTATCCCCATCTCATCCATTTTGGAAAGAATCTTCTCTGAACGACGTTCGAACTCATCCTGCGGTAACTCTTCGGGGATTTCAGCGCTTTCCTCTATGGCAAGTTCTTCTTCTGCAACAGAAAGGACACCACGCACCTTGTCAATCAATTTTGCCTTGTTCTTCTCGACGCTGCCTTTCCATACAAAGGTGTACTTGTTGGCAACA
>JAZRGF010000211.1:0-3652 GCA_045644005.1 Bacteroidaceae bacterium
GTTGTGTATCTTCGTTCTTGGTGGCGACAGCATCCGTAGCTTCTCATTCGCTATGATTCTTGGTGTTGTATTCGGTACACTTTCATCACTCTTCATTGCGGCTCCTGTTGCCTATGCAATGATTGCAAAGCAGGTGAAGAAAGCAGCGAAGTAATATAACCAGGTTGCAATAAAAAAGATTGGGACCGCCCGCGGGCGGTCCCAATCTTTTTTATTGTCTGTAAAGAATTTCTCTCTATTGTGAACTGCTTGTTGCTTTATTGCTGCAGGGCAAACGGGCATGCAGCGCACTTCTTTGTCCTGCAGTAGCTGCGTGTCAGCTGCAGCAAGGCTTGTGTGTCGGCGGCGTTCCTTGCTTTCACTCCCTGCTCGCGCCATTTCTTGATTATGCTGTTCTCCTCCGGGTCTATCTGGTATAGCAGTTCTTTGCTCATCTCGCAATAGCGCTCCTCCTTGCGGTGTTTGCCGTATATGTGCAGCAGGGGTACTACCGAGTTGATTATTATCACGTCTACCTGTCTCTGCTTCATGCAGCCGTTGCCGCCCGTGTCGGTCCCTCCGAAACAGATATGGTTCTGCCAATATCCGTTTAACGGATGGGCAAACAGCCTGTATATGTCGGTGAGGTTGCCTGCTGCCGTAATTCCCGATATCGTGAGCCGTCCAAGGTGGTAGAGGCTTGCTACTCTTGCTATGCGCAGGTGCGGTGTTGAGTTTCCGCTGCTCCACATCTTGTGGTCAATGCTTTTCAGGCCGAACTTGTTGCTCAGGAAACGGTATTCTCTTACGAGTTCATTGAAGTAACTGCATTTGAGAGCCTCTTCTTTATAATAATAAGGTATGCTTTCGATGTCGAGCAAGCCGGCCTGCCCAAAGAGAATGGCCTCCACTTGTGTCAGGTTGTCGCGGTGCTTGCCCAAGGCTTGGGTGTCGAGCGTGTTTGCCCACTCCTCGAAAACAGGATTCTGAACGCCGAACCCGAAACTGCGGATGGCAACTTTCAGCAACGTGTCGTCCCATCTGCTGTCGCACAGCGCAAAAATGCGCTCTATGATTTTCCTCTTCTCCTCAAACCGTTCGTCGAGCAACCGGGCAAGGTTATTTTCGAGCTGTTCGCTTGGCAGTTCGGTTATGACACATGGGTGTTGTGTGGCACAGTCTGGTTCGCGCGTCACATCTGTGGAGTGTCCTGTGTCCGACGTTGCTCTCCTGCTGCTCATTGTTCCTTCTCTTTGGGGTAGCTTATTCTTGTGTGGTAAATGGCCATAAGCCTCTTTTTGAACACTGTCTTAATGGTGTCAACATCCCCGAATGTGATGGGGCTCATCGATAGTTCTCCTTCGTTCAGCTTGGCTCCGACAATATTGTCCACAAGCTTGTTTATGTTCTCTTCGGTGTACTCCTCGATGCTGTGCGAGGCCGCTTCTACGCAGTCGGCAAGCATGAGTACGGCCTGTTCTTTTGTGCTTGGCTTGGGGCCGGGGTAGGTGAACAGCTTTTCGTCTATCTCTTCGCCCGGGTGTTCGTTCTTGTATGTAATGTAGAAATATCCGGCCTTTGAGTCTCCGTGGTGGGTTGCTATGAACTCCTTTATCTTCTTGGGCAGGCCTTCACGTTCTGCTGTGGCAAGTCCGTCGGTAACATGCTTTATGATTACCTGTGCGCTCTCTATGGCTGTGAGGTTGCTATGCGGGCTTACCCCTCCATTCTGGTTCTCGGTAAAGTAGATGGGGTTCTCGAGCTTGCCAATGTCGTGGTACATTGCGCCGGTGCGCACTTCGAGCGGGTTTGCTCCAATGGCTATTGCTGCTTCGGCGGCAAGATTTCCCACCTGCATCGAGTGCTGGAAAGTTCCCGGAGCCTCCTGTGACATTCTCTGCAGCAGCTTGCTGTTGAGGTTCGACAGCTCAATAAGTGTAACGCTTGATATGAAACCGAATGTGCGTTCTATGATAATCATCAACGGGTATATGAGCAATGTGAGTATGGAACTTGCGGCAAAGTATGCGAACATCAATGTTCTTACGCCTGACACACCGGCTGTGTTGATTGTCTTGTAGCACAGGTAGACAATAGCATATGTCAGGAACACTATAATCACGCATTTGAACATTTGTGCTCGTGACGAAAGGTCTTTGAGGCTCAGTATGGCACTTCCGCCGGCAAGTATCTGCAGCAACAGGAATTCATAAGGTGCCGACATCATTATTGAGCACATTGCAAATGATATGCAACTTGTGAAGAAAGCTGTGCTCTCGTCTATGAAAAGGCATAGCGTAATGGGGAGTATGGCAAACGGTATGATGAATATGCTATAGTCTCCTTGCATTGTCATAATTCCCGCTATCACAGGAAATACGGTTGCTGCTATTATAGTGAAGATGAATTTGTTGTTGCTGTTGGCTATCTCCTTCTTGTATATGTTTATGTAGGCCGACAGTATGAGCATGCATGTAATGATGAAAAGAATCTGCCCCAGCAATATATGTTTCCAATTATTTGCCGACTCTGTCTTTTCCTTCTCCTTTTTCTGGTCAAGATATGCCTTGATGCTCCTCTCGGCATCTTTGTCCACTATATCTCCTGTACTTATAATCTTTTCTCCCTCTTTAATGTGTTTGTACACGGGGTCTATGGACTTTATATGTTTCTCCTGTTCCAATAGGGTGGCGCGTGCGTCGCATCGGTAGTTGGGTGTGATGAGTGCTGCCAAGCCTGTTGTGTCGGCAGTGCTGCGCGATAGTATTGCATATGCCTGTGATACAGTGATAAAGTTCCTGGACTCAAGTCTTCTTCTTTCGGTGCTGTCACTGTATGTAAGAATCTTGTTGTGTCTGTCACCGTTCAGGTAGACTGTGTCGCTGTCGGCTATTACGCCCTGGTTGAGTATGCCTTTGAGGCTGTCGAAGAAAGGCTGGCTCTCCCTGGTGTCTGTATTGCCCTTGAATATTGTGGCAATGGCTATATCGTAATATCCTTTACTTGTACCTATGCGTTGGAACACAGGGATGGATGTCTGTTTGACACTGTCCTCTTCGGCCGATATCTCTTCGGCAGTCTTCGGCACGTCAAAGTCAAACTCGGCACGCAACTGCTCATGAGCCCACGGGGTATTCTGCTTGTAGTTGTAGAATACGCTTCTCTCGCGTGGCATGAAGTATATTATTAACCCCGAACATAGGAGGATGAGCAATACCTGTGATATCTTGCGGCCATATCTGCTTGTGAAATCCTTTATGCTCCTTACAAAGCCGATGAATCCATTGCCTTTATTTTCCATAATTGATGCTTTTGATGTTCACACTGCAAATCTATTCAAAAAATCGGCTAAAAACAAATTAATCAGGCAGTGTTATGTCCGCTGCTTCCGCCCGCCGTAAAAAACCGTGATTTTATTTTGCCAAAAACATAAGTTGTGCTATTTTTGTACTGAATATACTGTTAATTGGGCGAGGTGCGGTTCTACTGCATTTGTGGGGCGGCGAAGCCGGTTGACTGTTTTGGAAATTTAAACAGCTTCTAATATTTGAACACTATGATTGAAAGAAAAGTAAGAGTCCGTTTTGCTCCAAGCCCAACCGGACCGTTGCATATCGGCGGTGTGCGCACTGCTCTCTATAACTACCTCTTTGCAAAGCAGCATGGCGGTGAC
>JAZRGF010000212.1:0-4638 GCA_045644005.1 Bacteroidaceae bacterium
TATTCAAAAGAGCCAACAGCTATGAACGATAACATACAACTCAACGACCATAACAAGGCGGAATTTCCGCCTATGCACAAAGGAGAGCAAAATCACGAATTTAAAATGACAAAAGGCAAAACATATCGCTACGATGATGAGTTTAAAGCAAAGGCACGTGCTCATCAGTTCGCATTTAGAGAAAATGTATTGAATGACTTTTACGATGAGAAGAACCCACAAGTAATACTAACGCCCGACGCAGCGAAAAAAGGATTGATATTTTGCGACACATATAGGGATTTTATACAAAAAAAGAAAGTATTTGGAACATCGGCTCTTTTTTCAAATATGTTAAGGAGTGAACATATCCCTTACAACATCTTTACTCCTATGGAGAATGACCTTGGTGCTGCAACAGTTCTGTTCAACGAGGTTATCGGAGGAGGCATTTCCTGCATCAATAATATTCATATTGAATTTGCAGGCCAATCACCAGACAGGAGCGAATATTTGAACGATGGTACATCTTTCGACACTTTCATTGAATACACTACGACCGATGGCGACAAAGGTGGCATTGGTATTGAAGTAAAATACACTGAAAACGGTTATCGGATTGGGGATAAGGAGAAAAATGATATTGAGAATCCCAACGGAACATACCGACAAGTGAGCGAAGAATCAAATTATTTCATTTCGTCTTTAGATACAAAATCATTCATTAAAGCAAACCACCTAAGACAAATATGGCGTAATCATATATTAGGATATTCTATGTTGAAAAAGGGCGAAATCAAAAGATTTCATTACATACACCTTTACCCCGAGGGGAACAGACACTTCCATAAATATGCCGTACCCGAATATAAACAACTGCTTACTGAGCAAGGAAGAAACAGTTTCATAGACTTAACTTATGAATCCTTGTTTAAACTCATAAATTCACATTTTAAGCGGAAAGAGCAGAAAGAATGGCTGGAATACCTTAGAAAAAGATACATTGTATAAACATAACAGACATTATGGAAATTAATCAACCAGCAGCGAAGTTTCAGGATATGTCAATCGCACCTATGCACACAGTAGAGTCTGGTGTTTCATTAATTTTACAATAAAACAGCAACTAATATAGATCCTTCACTACGCTCAGGATAACAAGAAGCTAAACTGTCATTCTGACAAAGCGAAGCGACGGAAGAATCTCTAAAACACATACAATTATGGAAATTAATCAACCAGCAGCGAAGTTTCAAGATATGTCAATCGCGCCTATGCATACTGTAGAACACATACTTAACCAAACCATGGTTCGTATGTTCGGGTGCGAGCGCAGCCGCAACGCACACATTGAGCGCAAGAAGAGCAAATGCGACTACACCCTGCCCTGCGCGCCTACCGAGGAGCTGATTGCAGCAATTGAGCAGCAAGTAAATGATGTAATCGCGCAACAGTTGCCAGTGACAGTAGAGTTCGTTACCCGCGAGAATGTACCTGCCGGGGTTGACCTGAGCAAGCTGCCTGCCGATGCCAGCGAGACGTTGCGCATTGTACGCGTAGGCGATTACGATGTATGCGCATGCATTGGAACACACGTAGAGAACACAAGCGAAATTGGGCGCTTCAAGATTATAAGCCACAGTTTTGAGAACGGCACGCTGCGCCTGAGGTTCAAATTGGAGCAGAAACAGCAATAAAGCAAGCATCAACCGCTTATATAACGGAAAATTTTAGTATCTTCGCAGAATATTAGCAATCTAATAGATTTCTCGTCGCTTCGCTCTGTCGAAATGACATACAATGACAATGGTAGACAAGACCCAGCAGATATATACATCAACTACAGCAGGAGCATTTGAAGAGATGCTCCATAGTGCGTTGTTGCAGGTTGATGCCTGTGGGGTCATTAAGCTGGCCATATTCCACAAGCCGGCCAATGACAGCGAATACAAGCAGAATCTTGCCATAATTGACAATCTAACAAAAGAGATATTCGGCGAGCAGCCACCGCTCACAAGCTACATTGCACAAAAGACATCGCATGGCGGCGTAACCGTTGAAGCGACATACATTGCATGCTGTGATGCCACAATTGAATTCCACCGCAACTACAGGCTCATAACCATCAATGGTTGCACGGAGCTTATGACAGGTGGCATTGTCCCACGCTTTGACGGCGGCAGCACCTTTGCGCAGTCGACCGACATTTTTGAGGGCATTGCAAAGATGCTTGGGAGCAACGGTTTCAAGCCAAGCGACATCTACCGCCAGTGGAACTATATCCCGGGAATCACAGTGCTGAACGATGGTAGTCAGAACTATCAGGAGTTCAACGATGCACGTTCAATATTCTATGGCAGCGACGCTTGGGACAACGGCTACCCTGCAGCAACAGGTATAGGTGCAAGCGCCGGCGGCGTGGTGGTTGAGATAAGTGCCATAAAAAGCGAGCTGTGTGCCAACCTCCCCATTGACAACCCGTTGCAGATTGCAGCGCACAACTACTCGCAACAGGTGCTCGATGGCAAGGTAATTGAGCAATTGAGCGAGAGAACAACCCCAAAGTTCGAGCGTGCAAGGTTACTTGGAGACACAGTTCTCATATCGGGCACTGCAGCCATCAAGGGCGAGCGCAGCAACTACAGCACCGATGCGGTGGAGCAGGCAGCCGAGACCATGGAGATTATGGACAGGCTCACAAGCAAGGAGAACATACCGGTGGAGAACAACGGTTCGCAGTATGACCTGTTGCGCGTTTACGTGAAGCGCGAGGCCGACATCCCTGCCGTTCGGGACTACATGCAGAACCACTACCCCACGGCACAGAAACACTACCTTGTTGCCGACGTATGCCGCCCCGAGCTACTCATTGAAATTGAGGGGGTGGCACACATATGATACCCCGTCTCTTACAAGCACGGATTATATTCACACAAAACCTAACCTATATGAAATTTATGAAACAGATTATGGCAGCGGCCGTTGCATTGGCTGCCTGCGGATGCGGCAGTGACAAGCCTGCCAATCCACTGCTGTCGGAGTTCGACACTCCACACGGCATTGCTCCATTTGCACAGATTACCATTGACAACTACCGCGAGGGTATGTTGCTTGGCATGGAGGAGCAGAAGAAGGAGATTGAAGCAATCATAAGCAACAGCGAGGCTCCCACATTTGAGAACACCGTTGTAGCGCTTGACCAATGCGGCAAGCTCCTGCGCAGAGTACGCGGCACGTTCAGCCCTCTCTCAAGCAGCAACTCAACCGAGGAGATGCGCGCATTGCAGAAAGAGATGTCGCCACTCTTCTCGGCCCACAACGACGACATCTACCTCAACGAGCAGTTGTTTGCACGCGTGAAGGCTGTATATGAGAGCCGCTCTTCACTCACACTCACCGCCGAGGAGGCAAAGATTCTCGAGAACATATACAAGCGCTTTGTAAACAGCGGTGCTAACCTTGGAGAGGAGCAGAAGGCACAGTTGCGCGAGCTGAACAAGGAGCTGTCGATGTTGCAACTCACATTCTCGCAGAATCTGTTGCACGAGACAAACAACTCATTCGTTGTTGCCGAGAGCCTTGAGGAGCTCAATGGCCTGCCACAGGCGAACATTGACGCTGCAGCAAAGATGGCTGCCGACAACGGACAGCCCGGCAAGTGGATGTTCAACATGCAGCGCCCAAGCTGCAACCCTGTACTGCAGTACTGCGAAAACCGCGAACTGCGCGAGAGGGTGTACAATGCATACTACAACCGCGGCAACCAGAACAACGAGTACGACAGCAAGGAGATTTGCGCAAAGATTGTAGCCCTGCGTCTTGAGAAGGCAAAGCTCATGGGCTACGAGAACTATGCACAGATGGCACTTGAGGACCGCATGGCAAAGACCCCCGAGGCGGTATACAACCTTCTCGACCAGGTGTGGGCGCCAGCCGTAGCAAAGGCAAAGGAAGAGATAGAGGATATCCGCGCCGAGATACGCAAGGAGGGCAAGGACTTTGAGCCCGCAGGTTGGGACTACATGTACTACCTCGACAAGGCAAAAAAGGCAAAGTATGCTGTCGATGAGCAGGAGATAAAGAACTACATGGAGGCAAACAACGTAATGGAGGGTATCTTCTACGTTGCCACAAAGCTCTATGGCATCACCTTCAAGGAAATTACAGCCGATGTTCCATCATACGAGCCAACAGCAAAGGCCTACGAGGTAATAGACAAGGACGGATCATTGCTCGCCATCTTCTACAGCGACCAGTTTACACGCGAGGGCAAGAATGCCGGTGCATGGTGTACATCGTTCCGCCCACAGAGCTATGACGAGAATGGCAACCGCATTGTCCCCATTGTAGTCAACAGTTGCAACATGACACCCGCAACAGAGAACACCCCTGCATTGCAGAGCATTGACAACGTAAAGACAATGTTCCACGAATTCGGTCACGCACTCCACAACTTCATGCGCGACGTTAAGTACAGCGGCGCAAGCGGCGTTGAGCGCGATTTCGTTGAGTTGCCACCACAGATCAACGAGCACTGGGCACTGGAGCCCGAGGTGCTTGCCGTCTATGCAAAGCACTACCAGACAGGCGAGATTATCCCTATGGAGCTTGTTGAGAAGATACAGGAGAGCGACAAGTATGGCCAGGGCTTTGCAACCG
>JAZRGF010000213.1:0-7802 GCA_045644005.1 Bacteroidaceae bacterium
CTGTTGGCCTCGGCCTCGGCATTCATGCGCTTCTCCAGGTTTGTCTTTGTATCCCAAACGCAGTCACCCAAAAGCTCGGCGAACTTTGCAGCGTGCTCTGCCTCCTCCCATGCATAGCGCTTGA
Source organism: Bacteroidaceae bacterium (assembly GCA_045644005.1). Taxonomy (GTDB): domain Bacteria; phylum Bacteroidota; class Bacteroidia; order Bacteroidales; family Bacteroidaceae; genus HGM04593. The sequence goes on from JAZRGF010000213.1 coordinate 125, forward strand.
AGGCCTCGGCAATCTCGGGATAGCCCTCACGGTCGGCCTGACGGCTCATTGCAAGGTACATACCAACCTCGGTGCACTCACCAATGAAGTGGTTGTTCAAATCTTTTATCATCTCATCGTCGCAACCCTTTGCAACGCCAATCACATGCTCCTGTACAAACTGGATGGGACCCTCCTGCAACTCATTGAACTTGTTTGAGGGAACCTTGCACATTGGGCAACGCTCGGGAGCCGATTCACCTTCATGTATATAACCACACACTGAACAAATGTACTTTTTCATAGTCGTAAAATTTTAAGCTGTTATTATCTTTATTGTTTTATTTCTTGTTCTTGCAAACCGGGCACAAACCTTTAAGGTATAGCTGGGCATCGTTGATGCTATAAGCATCGAGCCCTTCGACAAGAGAGAGAAAATCCTTCTTCATCTGCAAATCCACTATCCTGCCACATCTGTCACAACGGAAATGCGCATGACAGCAGCGGTTGCCGTCGAAACAGCGGAAGGTATCGTCAATTGTAAGCATTGATATTAGCCCTGCATCCACAAACAGTTTCAATGTGTTGTAGACTGTTGTCAGCGACAACGATCCCAATTCGTCACAAAGCGCCTCGTAGACCACCTCGGCTGTGGGGTGTTCACAGCTCTGACGCACATATTCAAATATTGCCAGACGCTGCACCGATGGACGTATGCCGGCCTTCACCAATTCTTCTCTCAATTCTGCTCTTGTTGCCATATAATTTATTGTTTTGCGGATTTCATTTTTGAAACCATTGCAAATATATAAGCAATTTACATTATATACAATTTTTTCAGCCGTTTTTTACATTTTTTTCTAAAAAAAAGAAAACAGGAGAGCTGTCGCCCTCCTGTCTCCAATCTCATCGGGTACTTAATTCCACAAACTACCCCATTGACTCCTCAATTGGTAAAGCCGTGGAATCAATTCCACAAATTGCCCCACTCGCCACGGCTGCTTGCAGCATCGGTTGTCGCATTCTCAACATCACTGCCAACCGATATCCTTACGTGGGATGTTGCAATAATCCCGTCAACTACAACCGCGCACTCCAGGAGTGCGGGCTTAATATATGCTTTTTTCATAATTCACTTATTTTTAATACATTACCTTTTCACCATTTATAATATAAATCTCACCCTTTACAGGATTGATTACACGACGACCATAAACGTCGTATATGCATTCGCTACCAAAGCCCTCGACATTGTCACCCGAAATCTTGAGCACGCAGGTTGCACCACCCACATATACTGTAAATGCCGATTTTGACGCTGCAGCATTCTTGAAGTATGCACGATAAGGCAACACAGTGAGGTTCTGTGTCACACGGTTGACCTCGCCACGCGCCGAAGAGAATGCATAGTAATTGCCCTTGCTTGCATCGACTGTGTGGTTTGTGAATGAACCAACGCACTCCCAACCGTCGACCGACACAGGCTCAACATCCAAAGACACAGCTGTGTAGCCACCTGTGATGGCGGTGTTCTCACCACCCTCGCGCAGAGTATAAAGGTATGGTGTGTTTGCTGCCGGCTCGGCAACCTCTTCGAATCTTACATAACCCTCGCCGCTCTCGGCCAGTGCATAGAATGCATAGTTCTCAAGGCTCTCTGCATCAGGTGCAAAGGGCAGTGTAATTGTACCGAACTTGCCGGCTGCGATACTACGCACATAAGCCACCGATGCATACTCGGGGTGCCCGGGAGCAAAATCCTCGTGAAGGGCATCATTGATGAGCAACGCCTGCAAAGGAGCAGCAGGCTCCTCGGGGATTACAAAACCCGAGGCAATGTCGTCATACTTTGTCAGGCTGTTGAAGATAAATCCAGCGCGGCTCTTCAACCACTCCTGACTCTTGGCAACCTGAGCTACATAATCGGTGTAATCGGTTTCCCACACATCGGCACTATTATTGTGGCTGAAACTAGACTTTGCAAACTGGGTATAATCCTCAATATACTCCATAAGTTCCTGCAGACGACCTTCGGCAACAAAATCAAGCCACTCCTTATAATATGCACGCTTGGCAGCCTGGGTCTTGCGCAGTGCATCGTAGAAACGATAACCGGCCTTGTTGTTCCAGGCGACACCACTGAAGAGATCCTGTGTCGCACCGGCCATATAATAAGAACTTGCGTCCTCAAAACCGAAAGCCCAGTCAAAATCCCATGCCGGACCGAATTTCCAAAGACCACCCTCCATTGGATTCTCATTGAAAAGATAACAACTCTTGGGGTGATGTGTCTCTACGTTGCGCACAAGGTCATTCACAAGCCAGAACTTAGCCCATGACTCCATATCAATGTGCTGTGTAATATCGCCACCCGAAGCCAATGTCGCAGTCATGTTGTTAACAGAAGCCTGGATACCCTCGAATGTTACTACGCGTTCCTCGTCCTCCTCGCTAAAATCGGGGTCTTTTACATTCACAGGGAGAGTATATGTGTTGTCCTTGAATCTGTAGCTCTCATCGTAATAGTCATCGAGCTCAAGCAGACAGCCGGTAGCCTCATCAATAGCCACACTGTTGTCAGCAATGCCAATCTTTTCAGTAAAGCAGTACGAGCCACGGTAGTGACCGTTTATATACAGGTCAATGGGAATCATATGGCAGATTGCCTCGCCATCCACCATCGAAGCCACCTTCTGTGCAATTGAGTTTGTCAACATTGAACCGGCTTTCTTGTTGGCAATGAACACCCACTGGCGATCCTCGGTCAAGTTGAACGGTGCCTGTTTCTGTTTTTTGGGGAACTTTATGCGGTAAGGGTTCTTGCTACCAGAGCTCCAGCTCCAGCTGCTGTTACCACGGCCACGCACTTCGCAGCCCTCAACGGTATCAATATCGGGCCACACACCCGCACCGTCGAGACGGAAGGTGCAGTCCTTTATCCACTCCTCCTTGGTATTATAAGAGTTGCCCTCCTCGTCAGTCAGTGTCTGGCCAATCCACTGCGTATCATCCCATGTAACACCGTCACCGAATGTGATATACACGGTAGGAATCTTATACTCACCGTTTGCATTGTCCGTAAGATAATTCACGCTCACCTTGCAAGGACGTCCAAATGGTTTGAAGCTGCCCACAGCTGTTGGGCCGGCAGGCAACTCTGGTTCTACCGGCGTTTCGGGCTCGGCCCCCTCCTCTTCCTCAATGTCCTCCTTCACGCAGCAATACAACGAAAGGTCGCCAATTACCATATAGTTCTTGTACGAGGCCTTTGTAAGTTCAAAGCGAATGGCTGTATAATCCTCACCAAGTCCATATACGGGGGTCATGAATTGCGCAAGGTTTGTCTGTGGTAGCAGCGCCTCATCAAGAACGGCAATCTCCTCCCAAAAACCGGTGTTGCCATTAAAGGCCGTAATGCGCCATCCTTGCGGGAAACGGTTATACTGGTTGGATGTAGTATATGAGATACAGAAATTCTGCAATGCCTCGGCAAGCTGAATCTCCACATATGGCCACTCTGTCACGCCGTCACCATAGTAACCGCCTTCTGAAGGCCAATAAAGCGGTGTATATTCATAAGTACCACCGTTCCAGGTTGTGTGGAAGTATGTTTCAGGGGTATCATCCCAAAGATTACTTATGCCCTGGTAATCGGAGTTGTTGCTCGGTGCATTCGTTGTAGTTGTAGAAGAAATGTCAATCTTTGTCTTTACCCATCCGTCAGAAACCTCGGGCTCCGATGGAACTACCGGAAACTCCGGTTCCACAACGTCATCAGGATTCACGATTTCAACACCATACATCCAGCATCCGGGCTCGGCTATCGTATATACCACAGGCTCTGTAAAGCGGTGGCTGCTCTGACCGCTTACCTGCTGTACACCACCTACCCACATTGTAGCCTCACCGTCCATTGTAAAGCTTGGGCGCAGACGCTTGCCTATAACCGGTACGTTTGCCGTAACAAAAACAGTATCGCCAACCTCGGTTACAGTAGCCTCAACATCGGCGAAGACCTGGTCATTGTCTTCGTGAGTGGAACCGAAAGGGAGAAGTCTGTTCGCGGTCACTGCATAACTGTCGCTTACACGTGCCTCATTGGAAAGCGAATAGACAAACGACTGTCCACCTTCCAATGAAAGGGTGCAGACGCCATTGTCAATCTCTTCGCCAAGGATGTACTTCTCGGGAATTGCAATCACCTGGCCATCATTCATCTCAATGTAACGGACAGCATCGGCAACAGCCTTTGTTTCCTGAGCAAAAGCCCCCACAAACGAGAGCATTGCCACTACAATCAAAGTAAATAGATTCTTCATTTTTTAAATTTTATTTAAAAGTCCGCAAAAGTAAGCATAATTTTCCTAATGGCAAACAGTTATATTGGATAATCTATTTATATCCAAATATGTTGCCACTATAAAAGAAAATTGTAACTTTGCATTCACATCCACAGCAGGAGTGCAATGCAACCTGCGGCGACAGACCCGTATTCACACATAACACAAATTTAGTTTTGCTTTCAATTGACAACATAAGGGTTGACTTTGGCGGGACAAACCTGTTCCACGATGTCAGCTTCATAATAAACAAGAAGGACCGTATTGCTCTTGTCGGAAAGAACGGTGCGGGAAAGAGCACATTGCTCAAGATTATTGCCGGCAAGCAGCAGCCCACAGCCGGCGCCTTGTCGCGCCCAAAAGGGTTCACCGTGGGCTACCTGCCACAGGTGATGCATCACACCGACGGCCGCACGGTGTACGAGGAGGCCGAGCAGGCCTTTGCACACATCCATGAGATGGAGGCCGAGCTTGAACGTATGAACAACGAGTTGGCCGAGCGCACCGACTACGATAGCGAAGAGTATCACCAGCTCATTGACGAATATACTCACCTCAACGAGCAGTACACTATGATGGGCGGCAGCCACTACGAGGCAGAGATTGAGCGTGCGCTGACCGGTCTTGGATTCCGCCGCAGCGATTTCACCCGCCCAACGGGAGAGTTCAGCGGTGGATGGAGAATGCGCATTGAGCTTGCAAAGCTTTTGTTGCAACACCCCGACATTCTGTTGCTCGACGAGCCCACCAACCACCTCGACATCGAGAGCATCCAGTGGCTGGAGCAGTTCCTTGCACGCAGCGGCAATGCAGTGCTGCTTGTGAGCCACGACCGCGCATTCCTCAATGCAGTCACCAACCGCACGATAGAGATTTCATGCGGCAGGATATATGACTACAAGCTCTCCTATGACAAGTTCATGGAGACACGCAAGGAGCGCCGCGAACAGCAGATACGTGCATACGAGAACCAGCAGAAGGAGATTGCCGACATAAAGGAGTTCATTGAGCGCTTCCGCTACAAGCCCACGAAGGCCGTTCAGGTGCAGAGCCGCATAAAACAGTTGGAGAAGATGGTCCCCATTGAGATTGACGAGGAGGATACAAGCCGTTTGAGACTGAAGTTCGCCCCTGCCACACGAAGCGGCAACTACCCCGTGATATGCAACGGCGTAAAGAAGAGCTTTGGCCAGCTTACCGTGTTCGAGGGTGTGAACTTCACCATAAACCGTGGCGAAAAGGTTGCCTTTGTGGGCCGCAACGGTGAAGGAAAGACCACAATGGTGCGTTGCATACTCGGTGAGCTTGGCTTTGACGGTGAGATAACGATAGGCCACAATGTTGAGACTGCATACTTTGCACAGCACGAGGCTCAGAGCCTTGACGAGAACCTCACAGTGTTCCAGACCATAGACAACGTTGCGACAGGCGACATACGCCTGCGCATACGCGACATTCTGGGCGCATTCATGTTTGGCGGCGAGGCATCGGACAAGCCCGTAAAGGTACTCTCGGGCGGCGAACGCAGCCGCTTGGCAATGATACGCCTGCTGTTGCGCCAGATGAACCTGCTTATCCTCGATGAGCCCACCAACCACCTCGACATGCAGTCGAAGGATGTGCTCAAAGAGGCCATACGCGACTTTGACGGCACGGTAATCGTAGTGAGCCACGACCGTGAGTTCCTCGACGGACTGGTGACAAAGGTCTATGAGTTCGGTGACGGTAAGGTGCGCGAGCACTTGGGCGGCATCTATGACTACCTTGCATCAAAGAACGCAAGCAACATAAACGAGGCGCTTGCCACCGGCAAGAGCAGCGTTGCAACAACAGAAGCGGCAAAGCCCGTAAACGAGAACCGCCTGAGCTATGAGGCCGAAAAGCAGCTGCAGAAACAGCGCCGCAAGCTGGAACGCCAGATTGAGAATGATGAACAGGCGATAGGCGAAATTGAAGGAGCCATTGCTGCATTGGAGGCTGTGATGAGCACCGTTGACGGCAGCACACAGGAGAACTTTGCAAAATATGCAGCCCTAAAGAAACAGCTTGATGAGGCTGTAGCCACATGGGAGCAGAACATGGAAGAACTTGAGAAATTTAATATATAAAAATGAAGAAATTACTTATCCTGACAGCCATTGCACTTGGAGTTGCAGGCTGCGAAACAAAAGAGACTATGAAGACTAAACTGACAGAAAACCTTGATACCACCTACAAGGCAGGCGAGGACTTTTTCCAGTATGCGACAGGCGGTTGGCAGAACGCTAACCCCATCACCGACGAGTATGCGCGTTACGGACAGTTCGACGCATTGCGCGAGAAGAACCGCGAGCAGCTCAAGGACCTTGTACTTGAGCAGGCTGCCAAGGAGAGCGAGCCGGGCAGCAACGCGCAGAAGGTGGGCGACCTCTACAACCTTGTAATGGACAGCACACGCCGCAATAGCGAGGGTATTGCACCAGTAAAGCCATATATCGGTGCTGTTGCAGCAATGAAGGAGAAGAGCGAAATCATTCCTCTTATAGCAAAGAACTACCGTGTCGGTTTGGGCAACTTCTTCGGCACAGGCATCGGCACCGACATCATGGACAGCAACAGCAACCAGCTCGGTATCTACCAGGGCGGTCTCTCACTCTCTGAGAAGGAGTACTACAGCGAGGACAGCGAAGTTGCAGCCAACATACGCACCAAGTTCCGCGAGCATGTAGTGAACATGTTCAAGCTCTTTGGCAACAGCGAGCAGGAGGCAACCGTAAAGATGGAGGCTGTAATGGCAATAGAGACACGCCTTGCAGCAAAGCACCTGAGCCGTGTAGAGCGCCGCAACCCAATGAACAGCTATCACAAGATGTCATACGACGAGCTCAAGAAGACAATCCCCGGCATCGATTGGGATACATACTACAGCATCCTTGGCATTGACGGCATTGAGGTGTTGAATCTTGCACACCCCGCGGCAATCAAGGAGGTTGAGGCTATCATCAAGGAGACACCAATGAGCGACATCAAGGCCTATCTTGAGTGGCGCATCATGCGCTCTACAGCAAACGAGCTGAGCGACGCCATCGAGGAGGAGACATTTGCATTCTATGGCACCGTGTTGAGCGGAAAGAAGGTGCAGCAGCCACGCTGGAAGCGTGCTGTAAGCACTGTTGACGGTGCATTGGGCGACATCATCGGCGAGCTGTATGTTGCAAAGCACTTCCCACCGGCAGCAAAGGTGCGCATGACAGAGCTTGTAAAGAACCTGCAGATTGCACTTGGCGAGCGCATCGACGCACAGGAGTGGATGAGCGACGTTACAAAGAAGGCGGCTCATGAGAAGCTCAACACCTTCACCGTGAAAATCGGTTACCCCG
>JAZRGF010000214.1:0-2366 GCA_045644005.1 Bacteroidaceae bacterium
ATCGTCGCCGCTGTGACCGCCAAGGAGGTTGTCAACGGTAACCTTGAAGAAGAAATAACCCTCGGGCACAGCCACCTCGCTGTACTTGAAAGCAGCGTCGGTGCGCACACCACCGGCACAGCCGATGAAGATTTCGCCCTCATCCTCAGAGTCGAGGTTGAGCAGGATGTCGCCATTCATGAAGCCCGCCTGCATGGCATTGGCACCCGTGAGACCGGTCTCCTCGTCTACGGTGAAGACGCACTCGATAGGTCCGTGCTTGATGGTCTCGTCGGTGAGCACCGCAAGCGCAGCAGCCATACCCACACCATTGTCGGCACCGAGTGTAGTGCCATCGGCCTTGAGCCACTCGCCATCCACGACAAGGCGGATGGGGTCGGTCATAAAGTCGTGATTCACACCCTTGTTGCACTCGCACACCATATCCATGTGCGACTGCAGGATGATGGTCTTGCAGTTCTCCATGCCAGCCGTAGCGGGCTTGCTGATAACCACGTTGCCAGCCTCATCCACCTTGGTAGCCAAGCCGCGCGACTCGCCAAACTGACGCAACCAAGCGCTGATTTTCTCCTCATGCTTCGAGGGGTGAGGAATACCACAAATCTCTTCAAAATAGCCGAAAAGGGCTTTAGGGGTCAAATCTTTTACGTTCATATTCAAACTCATAGACAGATATTAGTATTAAAATAATCTAAAAAACAGGTTTCTCCACTCATTTTTATCACCTTTTTATTATCTTTGCAACCCTAAGGCACAAAGACAACTGCAAAAATAAGAAAATGGTACGTTTATTCCTAATAACTCTGCTGATAATTGCAGTGAGCATGGTGTTAATGAGTGTTACCATCCTCATTAAGAGGGGCGGACGATTCCCCAACACCCACATCTGCGGCAACAAGCATCTCCGCCGACAGGGTATCACCAGCGCACAGACGCAAGACAAGCAGGCCCAACGCGAAAACCGCATGGCCGTGAAGGAACGTAGCAACAGAGAGAACTGATAACACAAAATGACTAATAACAAATAAACAATCTACAATGAAAAGTATCAAGAGTATCACCATCGCACTTTGCGCAGCAACAATCGTAGCCGTAGCAGCCGCAGCAATGGCAATCATCCAATGCAACAAAATCATGAAGCAGACAGCAACCACACACGCAGTGGTTTGCGATAGCGTACCCGCCGCCGTGAAGATTGCCTACGTAGACATCGACACCCTGCTCACCAGCTACGACCTATGGATTGAGCTCAACGAAGAGATGATACGCAAGGAAGAAGAGGTACGTGCCACACTCAACGAAAAGTTCGCAAACCTGCAAGCCGATGCCGAGGACTTTGAACGCAAGCTCAACAACAACGCCTTCGTAAGCCGCCAGCGCGCCGAGGCCGAGCAAAGCCGCATACTCAAGAAGCAAGAGGAACTCGAGCGCCTGCAAGAGCGACTCACCAGCGAGCTCGTCATGGAAAACGAGAAGAACAGCCTTCTCTTCCGCGACTCAATCAATGCCTACATCAGCGACTACAACAAGGAGCATCAGTACAATGTCATCCTCAGCCGTCTCGGCGACAATATCCTCTACATAGACCAAGCGATGAACATCACCCAAGAAATCATCGACGGACTGAATGCACGCCATGCACTGTACGGCACCAAGAAGAAATAAGAGATTGACAACAAATCGCAAAAGGCCATTCGAAAGAATGGCTTTTTCTTTGTGCGAACAAATAAAAAACAAAAGATGTTACAAAACAGCCACATTTGAGTGGAAATACCAAAAAATAACACTACCTTTACATTCGGAAAGGCGTGCACACAGGCGCGCCTACGCGCAAAATCGGCACAATAAATTGCGAATCAAATAATTATAATAAAATATAGCATATAGTCATCATGAACGACAAGCAACTTATGAACAGAGCAGCGGATAACATTCGTATCCTGTCTGTAGCAATGGTGGAGAAAGCAAAGTCTGGTCACCCCGGTGGTGCCATGGGCGGTGCCGACTTCATTAACGTGTTGTATAGCGAGTTCCTCGAGTACGACCCCAAGAACCCCTATTGGGAAGGCCGCGACCGCTTCTTCCTCGACCCCGGTCACATGTCGCCCATGCTCTATGCCACATTGGCATTGGCAGGCAAGTACACCCTCGAAGACCTGAAACAGTTCCGTCAGTGGGGAAGCGTTACCCCCGGACACCCCGAAGTGGACCTTGCCCATGGCATTGAGAACTCATCCGGTCCCCTCGGCCAGGGTCACACCTATGCCGTAGGTGCAGCCATCGCAGCCAAGTTCCTCAAGGCTCGCTTGGGCGACGTGATGAACCAGACTATCTACGCCTTCATCTCTGATGGTGGCATCCAAGAG
>JAZRGF010000215.1:0-17106 GCA_045644005.1 Bacteroidaceae bacterium
GAACGGAAAAACACTACCTGTCCATTCATATTTATAAGTCCGACAATACCCACCAGATAGTTTATTTCGCCAAACAGAATCACCAATGTCATTATGCGTATCAGCGGTACACAGGCCACAAACTCCTTACCGCAAAGTATGTTGGATATAAAAGGAGCAAAAATATACACACCAATGGTCACCACCAGCACCACAGCTGTAAAAGGTAAGGAGACCCTGCGCAGTAGCCGCATGTTGTTTCCGACAGATTGCCCCTTGAAACGCAGGCTTAAATGCGGGAACAAGGCCTGCGCTGCAGGCGAAATAAGGGATTGGAACCCCTTGACCACCTTCTCGGCAGCCGAATAAAGACCAACCACATCATCCGTGACAAACTGCTTTAATATTATGACGTTGGCATTACGGTAGAGATTCATGCCGAATGTCGACCCGAACACCGAAATGCCATCCTTGAACTGGAAAAGAATGTCGCGGAACGTAACACGGCGAAAACGTATATGGAACTGACGGTACACCAATATTATACTTAGCAGCCCGGCAAGCAGATAGCCGAAAGAATTGAGCATAATGAGCAAGTCAAAATCCTCACGGCTACGCACAATAAGAAATATAAGCACCGTAAAAAGAATCTTTGATGACGCATTAACTATTGTCATATATTTCATCTTCTCCATTCCCTGGAAAAGCCATACAGGAGTAAATATATCACCAACCACCATACCCAAACCATAAAGGAACATAAGCACACCTACATCATTCTTAAATACAAGGCGCGAGAATAGCAACAAAAGCAAAGTCAACCCAAGCGCAATGATTCCTTTGCAGGCAATAACAGCATTATAGATACGTGATACGGCCTCACCGTCATCACGGCATTGCGATATCTGTTTTGTCGCCGAGAAATTGAAGCCGTACGTGCTGAAGAGTATGACATATTGCAACACCGCGTATACATAAGAATAAGCTCCATAATTGGCCTTGCCCACAGTATGCAGCATGTAAGGCAATGTCACCAATGGCAACAGGACATTCAACGCATTCAAAATTGAAAGCGAGAAGAAATTCTCAATAAGTTGGCGGTATTTAATCAGTTTGTTCATCAAAGACAGCAGTACTATCAATATACAAAATTACAAAACAAAATTATGAGTAACAATAAAATGTCTTTTTACTTTTACCGAATATCCAGACATTGGATAAAAGTTCACCAAACTCCCTAAAGGCAGAAGATTACATCAACCAGCCACACACAACAGTCTCATCTTTGCTTTCGTCAGGTGCTTTGCGCACACTCCGTCTTTTTCTTCAGGACCCATTCGAGCAGCCACAGCAATGCCACAATTAATGGAAGTTCAAAAACAACCAGATGAAAATAGTAGAATTCAAACCATCCCATAGCCAGCAATCCACATTCAAAGAAGTAGATGGTATATACATATATGTTTTTCCATTTGATTGTTGCCAATTTCAGGAAATACATAAGTGTGCTCGACAGCAGGATATAGACTACAAACTCCAGAGCACCTGTATAAATGTATATGGTGCCAAAAAAAGTACGCACATTTGTGAGGTTGATTCCCGAATTGTAGTAATATGGATTAACAGGACTTATCATGTCATCAACACCGGCTGCGGCATTGAAAATATTTATAATTGGCGCCCAAAGTATCTCAAAAGATCCGGCATCGGGAAAACTCGCCTGCATATCCATACTCAATCCCAGAACTCCGCTTGTAAAATAATGCAGGAAATGCATATAGATAAAATCGAGGAAAGCATCATCAACACCCCTTGATTGTACAACGAGAATGGCCAAGGCATATGCAGCAAAGAATACAAGGAACGCACCGGACAAGGAAAGCAGAACCAGTTTGAGAGTCAAACGGGTCTTGCCGGAATGCACGCGCATCACTATTGCTCCAAACACCGGAATTACAATCCAGCCCACAACCTGATTAAGAATACTGACAGACAAGAATACCAATATGACAGGCCATAGCCACCACCTCTTTTTGGAGACATAGAAGATACTCATCATTAGAAGCGGCAATGTCATTATTCTCAAGTGCCCCCACAGACCACCACCGCTGAATTCGTCACTGAATTCGTTTGAACCAACCTCGCCCGCCACAGAATTTCCCAAGAAACTGCGTAATCGCACAAAAAACAACAAGGCCACTGCAAAAAACAGGAACTTGACAATTATAGGAATTTCATCACTGGGATGCTGCGTTGCAACACTCTTGCCATAGCGAGTCAACAATCCACCAATAACAAGACTCGGCAAAGCAAATATCACAAGTCCGACATTCCAGATTAATATACTAGGATAATAGAACTCGACAAACCCCAATTGGGTACCGGCAACCATAATGGTTATGAGCAGTACAATCAGATACGGCAACATCACGAAATTCAAAGGAGTATAGAGCGTTTTCCACGTTCTGTACTCCAAATAAAATAGTACGGCTGCCTCCAACAAAATAGCAACAAGGTACAATGTGTCTGTCCAATCCAACATTACAATGTATGCATTACCTCTTTACAATCCTGTCTTTCAATATTATCCACGCAGATGATCCAAAGAATGCGAGAAACACGAACAGCAATCCCATCATCATCTTCTTTGGAGAGGATGCCTTTATTGGAATAATTGCAGGTTGCATGACAACACAAACCGGCGTACTCTCTGCCACCTTCGCACGAGCCATTTCAAGCTGCTGCGCTACCTGATTATAGACACTGAATGCCAAATCCAACTCATTGGACAGACGCTTCTCCTCTATCTGGTGCTGCATCTTCACAACGCCCTGATGCTTGTCTACATATTCGGCATATACCTGCTGCGCGGCATAGTACCTGTCTTGAGTTTCTTTGTAGAGTTTCTCAGTATAGTCCAAATCCTTGCGAGCCTTGGCCGAACGGTATCTTCCAATGTACTCCTGCAAATTATCAGCAACTACACTTGCCACATGAGCAGAAATTTTAGGGTCCTGCATAGTCACATTCAACGTGATTACGGAATTTCCCTTGTCTACACTGACTGCAATCTTCTTGTCCAATTTCTGCATTGTCAGGTACTGCTTGCGCGTCATATGCATATCTGCGCCATCCGTAGGTATGACAGTATCTACCACACTCTCCATGAACAGTCTCTTGGCAGCCTTGACAGGAACGGTATAGATTTTACTCCACCATGTAGTTCTTTGATGCTTGCTTAAATATTCATACAAAGTTGTCCTCAATTCACCATCCTTTGTTTCAACTGGCAGGCTCATGAGTTCACACAGGAACGGAGTAGATGAGACAATCTGCGGATAGAGTTCCGGATATAGGGCATCGTCACCGGCAGACACTCCGCCCAGATTCACTCCGGCCATAGAAGCCAAAGCGCCAAGACCACCAGAGACGCTGTTTCCCGAAGTGAACTCGGGTGCCATGACCACCTTGCATGTGTACTCTTTTGGAATGCTGAACGCAATGACCAAAGACAACACACCTCCAATAAAGCAATTGGCAACAATTCTCTTCCGTTTGCTCCAAAGCAGCAACAGTAGACCTATAATATCCACCTCTGCCCTATCCTTTATATCAACGTCTTCCATGACTTACAAAATAAGTTTTTACTTCAACAAATTCACAATAGTCACAATCATTGTGGCAATTGAAGCCGATGCCGAACCAATTGTCACAATCTCGGCTGTTGACATCTTCTTCTTGAAGTTCTTGGCAGGCACAACAATCTCCATTCCCGGCTGTATGTCCTTGCTTGAGAGTTTTGAAATTTTCTTTACACCACCGTTCATGTAAATGGCATATACACCGTTTTTCTTTGCGCGGTCGGCATAACCACCCGCATGTTTTATATAATAGTTCAGGTTCTTTCCTTCGAGATATGTTACAGTGACCGGGTAACGTACCTCGCCACTGATTTTCACTGTAGCCGCATATTCAGGCACAATAAGTTTGTCACCTTCACGCAACACAATATCGGCATCACAGCCCGGCTTCTCTATGGCACTCATCAAATCAATGTCAAGCAGATAAGCATCGCCAAATGTAGCATTAAGATTTATAAGAGAATCCGATATAGCCATGTCAAAGGCCTTGTCGGAGCGCAACGCATCCTCATAGATCTGCTTTTGTGACTGCTTTATCATGTTCTCGCGCTGCATTTTCTCCTCGAGCGACATTTTCCTGTAAAGACGGGCACCCTGCGGATAGGATGACGAAGTATAACCGCCGGCATCCTTTACCAGGTCGCTAAGACGATATTCATTGCTATGCATTGCATAATCTCCCTTGAAGTTCACAGCACCATCAACCGTAACACTCTTTATGAGATTATTTACAGGGCTCTTGCGCACATGCACCTCATCGTAAGGAGCAAGTTCAAAACCGGGAGTTCCATCAATGACAAAACCATCCTTCAGCGCAAAACAATAGACCTCGGTAATTGTGTCGCTTCCCTCAAGCGACTTTGGATCATATACTCTACGATATATATCAATCTTCGCAGTAGATGCAACATTAGTCAAGCCACCAGCCTGCAATACGAAGTCCTCAAGTGTCGTATTCTCTGCATACTCATATACACCGGGATAATTGACCTCACCAGAAATCTTCAAAGTCTCCTGACCACGCATTTCATTCATTGAAGGAATGTAAAGGACATCCTCCTTGCGCAACTCCACATCGGGGGCTGTGCCATCAAGAATCGCCTCAAGATTGACAGCTAGCACTTCAAGACGTCTGTCGGCCTTGCGGCGATGCATCACAGCACGTGCAAGGAAAGCATCCTCCTGCAAACCGTCGGCAGCCTCTATCAAATCGAGCACAGTCCTTATGTTTCCATCCACCTGATACATTCCGGGATGGAACACCGCACCCTTCACCTCAACCATATTTGAGAAACGCGGAATGATGGAATCCACATAAATCGAGTCACCGTCAAACAGGCTGAATGATCCAAAGCCGTTCTTCTCAACAGTATGAACAGAATACTCCCTGCCGCTCTTGCGTATTACACGGATATTCCTGTCATAGGCATCGCCCATGAGACCGCCGGTATATGAAAGCAACTTTGCAAGCGATTCATCCTTTTTCATTTCATACATCATGGGGCGCTTTATCTTACCCTGGATGTTAACAATGGCATTGTATGGAGCCACCACAATAAGGTCATTATCCTGCAAACGTATATTGCCGGTATTATTACCGTTAATTATATAGTCATAGACATCAATTTTAGAAACCTGTTTGCCGTTGCGATACACTTTGATTTCACGCAATGAGCCTAACTCGCTTATACCGCCTGCCATGTACAAGGCATTGAACAATGTCGAGAATGCACTCAATGTATATGAACCAGGTGCAACAACCTCACCCACAATCTCAACCTTAACATTGCGTATCTCGCCAATAGAAAGGCTTATAGATGAACCGCTATAGTATTCGCCTAATATACTGTTTACATATTTATCAGCCTCGGCAACAGTGAGGCCGGCGAGTTTCACTCGCCCTACACCTTCAACGACAACAAATCCCTCGGGCGAAATGACACTGTCAAACGTCATTTGCGATGCTCCCCAGATATCAATTATCACCTGGTCACCGGCACCAAGAATATAGTCGGCCGGTGCAGGAATGTTCATCGCAGGCTCAAAAGTCAACAACTCATTATTGAATAGATTACGTCCGAAAACAGGAGTTTCCTCCTTCAACAGGTTTTTGTAATAGACAACGGAATCCAAATCAAGAAACGCCATATTCCTTTGCATCTCGTTCTGCGTCTCCTTTGCTTTGTTTTTCTTCTGCTTTGCATCGGTAATGTTATCCTCGTTCGAAATGACAAAGTTTGTTTTTTTACCCTTGGCATCCCTCAAGCGATTGCCGCTCTCACCCTTGCCGGTGAGTTCAACAGCGCCAAGGCCTTTCTGTTCTTGCTCATATTTTTCCTTTATTCTACGGATTTGGGCCGGTGTCGCACCCTTCTGCAACAACTTGCGGGCAATGGTAGCCTCATCGGCACCACTCTCCTTTTCGGCCATTATCATTTTAACAACCTGGTCATCTGTAATAGTTTGCGCTGTCACCCACTGGAATGAGAATGACAACGCAATGACAAATAACAATCTTCTTATCATTTTATATCAGAATTTTTTACCGTTTACAATATAAAGAAATGTCGTGAATATCAGTTTGGCATCCAACCACAAGGAGCGTTTCTGCAGATATTCAAGATCCATTTCCAGACGCTTGAGCATCTTCTCCATCGTATCGGTGTAGCCGTTATGCAACGTAGCCATGGATGTCAGCCCAGGACGCATCAGATATACATAGTCATAATTCGGGTTTTCCTTACGTATCTTCTCAATAAAAAAGCGGCGCTCGGGACGAGGACCAACAAAAGACATATCGCCCTTTAGCACATTCAACAACTGTGGAAGTTCATCAAGATGATGTTCGCGCAGGAATTTCCCGACTTTTGTAAGGCGTTCGTCATTCACCTTTGCCAACTGTGGTTCACCATTACTCTCCGAGTCGGCACGCATGGTTCTGAACTTCAAAATATTGAAAGCTTTCCCCTTGTAGCCTATTCTCTCTTGTTTAAAAAAGACACTGCCATCACCTTGCCAAAGCAACACAATAGCAACAACAAGAAATACAGGGGACAATATTATTAATGCAAACAATGAGCAAGTGAAATCAAAAACACGTTTTGCCATACGCTCAAAGAGATTCATTCCGTCGCGTATATCTAAAGCCATTGATTTTTCATCCATAATAGACAATAGTTATTTTTTATAATAACTTTCTTACGTACAATTTATTGTATCGGGTGGTTAAATTAATTTCATTTCACAAAAAAATGCCGCCATTGACAGCATTCAAAGAGACTTAAAGTTTCTTTATTCTGCAAAAATATACAAAAAAAACGAATTTAACATCATAATACGGCGGCAAACCTTGCCAAAAAGCCACATTTCATCAAACTGTTTCCAACGTAGCCCCGGGATAATAGAATGAAAGTATCTGTTCGCCGGTATACCCCTTTTCCCCCATCACGGCAGCACCAATCTGACAAAGCCCCACGCCATGTCCCCAGCCGGCCCCTTTCAGGACAAAATCGACATCGCCTTGCTCCCCACGCACCTTGTCTACCACAAAAGCCGAGCTATAGAGATGAGACTCTGATAACCAACGGCGTATCTCAAGCTCCTTGCCAACTACGCGTGTTGCTTTAGAACCAATGATTTTCAGTTTAACGATGCGACCTGACGCCCCTCGCTCAACAGGCAACAACTCTTCTATCATACCAAAATCAATACCCGAGCGCCTTGCCACTAGCGCAGAGAGTTCACTTTGGGTATACACAACCTTCCAACGATAGAAGTCATTGGTTTCCCTGTCATATCCGTTCAGGATTTGCGTAAGCACAGTCTTGTCTGCTGTAGCACAGAAAGCCTCGGGCACGCTCTCAATCCACGTCCTTGCACCCTCTTCGGTAGTCAAATCGGGCAATGGAACTTCACCCCCGCAATCCCTGAATGCCTGCAAATAATCAAAATCCTCATTCTCCCAACAGGCCGAAAAGCGCTCCGTCACACCGCCGCAGCATTTACTGAAACGCGCATCGCACACCCTGCCATTGTACTTGAGCACAATATCATGCGTCTCCTGCACCGCACGCGCCACATTGGGATTCAGCGCACGTGTAACACCTTGGTAACGTTGACAATGGTCATCGGCACAGAAATCGAAATTACGATGATCCTCCCTTGCATACCAACGAACAACCTCGACATCATTCTCGTAACCAAGTTGCATACAATCGACCGCAGTCTCTCTTTCCAACTGTGCATAGAGCCAGCTGCGAGAAATTATTGTATGCGCCTTCAAGAACTCCAAAGACGATGTTGCCGACATCTCACTCGATATAACACTCACCAGATAATCCTCGACAAAAAGGCGGTTTATGGCACGCACCTCACCATCCTCGACAATAAAGCGCAATTCCCCTTTAAAGACCTGCCTTTCCTTACGCTCCCAATGGAACCCAACACCAATCACCACATCATGAAGTACAAAGCAGCCATCGGCCGACTGCGGCACAAAGCAGAGAGTTTCATAACGGTCGCCACCGAAACAAAGCATCCCATTCTCAACGGTTACTGAATTTTCACCATACACATGGATGCCGTCAAACATAAAATCCCCGATGAAGCCGAACTTTATTTGCGCCGCACGCAAAACACCTATATCAACTTTCCTCATTCCGTTTTTCTCAATTTAGCAAAAACAGAATCGGCCTCAAGGGGCGAAAGAGCAACCTCACGCAACATTGTTACAGCCTCATCGGCAGTTATCGTTTCAAAATCACACTCACGCGGGGCCACCACAAACCCAGCCATATCCAATGCTCCGGGACTGACAAGACGCCGCGAAGCATCATCTGCAAAGTAACAATCCGGGCGATGCTTGGCACGTGGAATAAGAATTGTCACGTAACCTTTGGTTGGCACATAATACGATATAACATTCATTCGCGGTTCAAGTTCGCCGGCAGTGGCAGGCATGACAGCAAGCAGACGTTCAAACAGCACTACCAAGCACGACACCTCTTTGGCTGTTATTACAAACAATGGTACTGTATAGCCTTTGACATTATACACCCACCCACCATCAGCCCCACAAACGGCTTCACCAAATTCATAACAACCTCGCTCAAGCGCACTGCACAAAGGAATATCGTCCAAGCGCACCGCCTGAATGTGAGCATGGTCGGGAGCCGACGCACCACATTTTGCACCATTATAGAACAGCGCCATACCATGCCATCTCCCTGCAAGATGCAGCATGTCGGCATACATGGGCATCAACAATTGAGGTGTATGCTCCTTTGACGGCAAAGTAAAATGCTTTGACAAAATAGGATATGGATTTACAAGCAGTTCTATCGAGCCAAGGACATTTTCCACAATCTGTTCTGCCGGCCTGTTGGCTGCACAAAGAAAGCACGGACGGCCGGCAATGGACGCAGCATCCACCTTGGCCGCGGCAGATATTGAACGCGCCGGATTGTATTGCAAAAAGAGGCCGTTACCCAAATCGCGCAACTTCACAGCTGCAAGTTCCTTGTAGCGCTCATCCGCAGCAGGCCACAGCTGCAACTGTTTTTCAAAGAACACATCCACATCTTCACACGAAACCGTTCCCCAGCTTCTCACAAGTTCCTGACGCGCAGCCAGTTCGGGACTGCGCAGACTGTCCTTGTAGAAGTTATGCGCGTTTACTTTTTCGTGCGAAAGAGCCGCGTCAGAATTTCCACCCCAACGACGGCACAGATAGAGGACATCATATATGCGGCCAATCTTGTAACAACGCGAAATTGCCAACCCCACGGCATAATCCTCGCCATAGCTGACATTTGGAAAACCCACCTCACGTATCATCGGTGTAAAAAAAGCACGCGGAGCACCAAGACCATTGATTCTCAATGCATTGTTACGACCATTCCCCTCGGTCCACTCGCGATGGTCAATCACCCCAGGAGGCAAAGTATTGAGTTCAAAATCACATATTCTGTAAGAGCCTATGAGCATGGCACACTGCTGCTCATAAAAACCATCGACAATGCGCTGCAAGGTATTCCCGTCGCTGTATATGTCATCACTGTCAAGCTGCACGGCAAAGCGACCGCATCGTGCGTCATTGACAGCCAAATCCCAACATCCTCCAATGCCAAAGTCTTTGCGTGAAGGGACAATATGCACCACCCTTTCATCGGCAAAAGAATCAATTATGGCAGGAGTCCTATCGGTCGAATGATTATCGACCACCAATATATTGAATGCAAAAGATGTCTTCTGCTCCAATACCGACGAAATGGCATCGGCTATTGTGGATTCACGGTTAAGCACAGGTATTACAACCGTAGCCTCAACGGGAAACTCGCCCGCACGGAGGTCTATGCTTTCATATTTACAAGGCAACAACCAGGCTCCAATCTCCTTTAGATGGTGGGTACACACCTGCTCCATCTCAATCTGCACACTACGTTGCGCGGGGTTAACGTAGTCGAACTGTTTCTCGCCACTCTTGCGTGTGTCATCCTCACCCACCGTGTACACATATTCCGTATGGTGATATATCTTGCCCATACGCTCCATTGCCAGACGCAACTGATAGAACCCGGCATAAGTATATTCATCCGGTCCCATATCATAATACTCCTTTAACGCCCCCACCCTAAAAAGCACTACAGGCCCAAAGTCAAAATCATTACGCAAACTACCTGGTTGCCAGTCGATTGTTGGTGCATCGGCAACATTGCCGTCAATCTTTTTACGATAGTGGGAATAAGCCATGACAGCCTCTTCGGGCATAGCATGCAACATTCCGTCAAGCAACACCTCGTCCACTGACACGCCATGCTTGCCAACAAGCAAAAGGAATTCTGCCGTTGCCTTCTGTGCGGCCTCCTTGAACCATGCCGTCGGTTGCAACAAGCTGTCGGTTGCAACAGTTTCTATATTAAATTTTGCCATTTTTC
Source organism: Bacteroidaceae bacterium (assembly GCA_045644005.1). Taxonomy (GTDB): domain Bacteria; phylum Bacteroidota; class Bacteroidia; order Bacteroidales; family Bacteroidaceae; genus HGM04593. The sequence goes on from JAZRGF010000215.1 coordinate 10,556, forward strand.
GAATCGTTTGCGCGAAAATAATAAAAAGGGTTGGATAGCCGCCATAAAATAGAATAAAATATTATTTAATATTAAAAAGAGCGCGACATTACCGAAAAATCACTTTTTTGCATTATCTTCGCAAGGAAATAGCATTTGTTGCAAACACACCGAGCATTATTTATGGAAGAAAAAAAGAGGAAGTTGGCAGGAATGACATTGAGCAACCTTGCAGAGGCTGTGAAAGAGGCCGGAATGCCGGCATTTACCGCCAAGCAGATTGCCGATTGGGTGTACAAGAAACGCGTGGGCACCATTGACGAAATGTCGAACATATCGCTCAAGAACCGCGCAAGGCTCAACGAACTCTTTGAAGTGGGCTACGCAGCTCCAGCCGATGCTGCACGCTCTGTCGACGGCACGGTGAAGTACCTTTACAGAGTCGACAACAACCACTTTGTAGAAGCCGTGTACATCCCCGACGGTGACCGCGCCACGCTATGTGTGTCATCACAGGTAGGTTGCAAGATGAACTGTCTGTTCTGCATGACAGGAAAACAGAAGTACACCGCCAACCTCACTACAAACGAAATCATAAACCAGATACTGGCCCTACCCGAGTTCGAGAGACTCACCAACATTGTGTTCATGGGCATGGGCGAGCCATGCGACAACCTCGACAACCTGTTGCCTGCCATTGAAATCCTCACATCGGACTATGGACTGGGCTGGAGCCCGCATCGTCTCACGGTATCATCTGTTGGTGTGCGCAAGGGACTAAAGCGTCTGCTCGACTCGGGCGACTACCACATCGCCATCAGCCTGCACCACCCCATACCCGAACAGCGTGCCCAGATAATGCCTGCCGAAAAAGGTTTTCCCATAAACGAGATGCTTGATCTCCTGCGCCAATATGACTTCAGCCACCAACGCAGGCTCACATTCGAGTACATCGTATTCAAAGGCATCAACGAGACCCCATTCTATGCGCGCAAACTGTTACAGTTGCTCGACGGCATAGAGTGCCGCATAAACCTTATACGTTACCATGCCATCCCAGGTGTTCCGCTCGAGGGTGTCGACGAGGCGGGAATGACACAACTGCGCGACTTCCTAACCCACAACGGGCTGTTCACCACCATCAGGGCATCACGCGGCGAGGACATCTTCGCTGCCTGCGGCATGCTCTCAACACTAAAACAAGAGAAAAACAACAATTGACAAATATGAAAAAAGTATTTCTGTTTCTATTATCGATAGTGCTTTTCGCTTCGTGCGGCGAAGAGATAAAGCGCAAGTCTATGGGCGCACCTTTCGAGGTGATGCTTGTGTGCGAAGACGATGTTTGGGACTCCACTGCCGGCATTGCCATTGAGCAGGCTCTTGCCACCCCCATCCCGGGACTTCCACAAAGAGAGGCCTCGTTCAAGGTAACACGCCGCCCAAGCAACGAATTCGGCACAACAGAACAGGCATATCGCAATATCATATTGGTTGACGTTGACAGCAGCCACACCAAATGCGAATTCAGGTTCGAGAGAAACCTGTATGCATCGCCACAGATAGTAATGGCAATCTATGCCCCCGACCAGAAATCCTTCGGCGACTATGTGAACAGAAACGCCAGGGTCATTGTGGATTTCTTCACGGAGAAGGAACGCGAGACACAGATAGCCGAGCTTGAGGCAAGACACAACAAGCAGGCGCTCGAGTTCATCAAGGAGAAATTCGGGTGCGAAATGAAAATTCCCTCAGGCATCGCCGGCTACAAGTTGGGCGAGGATTTCCTCTGGTTCTCGGACTACAACAACCCAAGCAAGGTAGAGATGCAGAGCTTTGCAGTCTACAGCTACCCCTACACATCACCCGAGGACTTCTCGGAGCAACGCTTCATCCACATGCGCGACTCAATGATGAAAGAGAACATACAGGGCGGTGAACCCGACTCATACATACAGACCGTGCCCGAGAGTGTCACACTCACCCCGGTGGCCTATAATGGCAAGTACATGAGCGTCGCACGCGGACTGTGGTACATGAAGAACGATGACATGTTCGGCGGCGGCCCGTTTGTCTCACACTCCATCGTTGACGAGGAGAACGGCAAGATGATTGTAGTAGAGGCATTCGTGTACGCCCCCAACAAGAAGAAAGGCGGAGTCATGCGCAAGCTCGAAGCTGCACTCCACACATTGAAGCTTCCCGTGGACCTTGCAGCCGAAAAGAAACAACCAACAGAAGAAAATAACAAATAACATATGAGCGAAAAAGTAAAAATACGTGTAGGAATAACACAAGGTGACATCAACGGTATAGGTTACGAAATCATTTTCAAGACCTTTGAGAACACCGAGATGTTCGACATATGCACCCCCATTGTATTCGGGTCACCCAAGGCCGCGGCCTATCACCGCAAAGCCCTTGAGATGGAGATTCCATACAATGCCATTGAAAAGACCGCCGATGCACAAGCAGGCAAACTGAATATCATTAACTGCAACGATGACGAACTGCACATTGAACTTGGCAGCAGCAATGCCGAGGCCGGCAAAGCAGCGTTCCAGGCACTGGAAAAGGCTGTTGAGGCATACAAGAACGGCGAGATTGACGTTATTGTAACAGCGCCAATTGACAAGAATGCCATACAGAGCGACCTGTTCAAATTCCCCGGCCACACCGAATATCTGCAGAAGTGCAGCGGCGAGGACGAAAAGGCGCTCATGATTCTGTGCAGTGACGAACTACGCGTTGCAGTTGCAACATCCCACCTCGCACTGCGCGACATACCGGCAGCCATAACCCCCGAGCTGCTCGAAGAGAAGATTACCCTGCTCAACGAGAGCATGAAGAGAGATTTCAACATCGACGCTCCCAAGATTGCGGTACTCTCGCTCAACCCACACGCTGGCGACAACGGACTGCTTGGTACAGAGGAGATTGAGGTCATCACCCCTACAATCAGGAAAATGAACGATGGAGGCATATTCTGCTATGGTCCATTTGCCGCCGACGGCTTCATGGGTAGCGGGAAGTACGACCAGTTCGACGCCATCCTTGCAATGTACCACGATCAGGGCCTCGCCCCACTCAAGGCACTTGCAATGAACAGTGGAGTGAACTTCACAGCCGGCCTTCCAATCATACGCACATCGCCCGCCCATGGTGTAGCATATGACATTGCCGGACAAGGCCTTGCCGACGAGAACTCGTTCCGCCAGGCAATATATGCAGCTATTGACATCCTGCGCAACCGCAAATTCTATGCCGAGGCGCGCCGCAACCCACTGCGCAAGCTCTATTTCGAGAAGCGCGATGACAGCAACCGTCTGAACCTGCAGCAGGCCGACAACGATTAAAAGGACTCATTTCCCAATAAAATGAAATTTGCAATCATAGCAGCCGGCGAAGGTTCAAGGCTGGCACAGGAAGGTGTCAAAGAGCCCAAGCCACTAATCCTATTACAAGGCATTCCCATCATAGAACGCCTTGTAATGCTTTTTGCATCCCAAGGTGCAAGCAGCATCAACATTATAATAAACGAGCAACAACCCGCCACGCTTGAAAAGTTGCAGCAGCTGCAGCAGAGCTATCCCATAAACATTGTGGTGAAGGACACGCCAAGCTCAATGCACAGCCTTCACGCATTGAGCCACCTGCTGCGCGGAGGCAAATTCTGCCTCACCACCGTCGACACCATTTTCAAGGAGCATGAGTTCACTGACTACATAAAGGCTTTTGAGACAAGCGCACATGACGGAATGATGGCAGTCACCGATTACATTGATGACGAGAAACCACTCTACGTGGAGACGGACAGCAAGCTGGATATAACCGCCTTTGCCGACAGCCCCACTGCAGAATCAAAATACATTTCGGGCGGCATATACGGCCTTGATGACAGAGCGCTCGATGTACTCGACCAATGCATGGCTGCAGGCACCCAAAGAATGCGCAATTTCCAGCGCAGCCTTGTTGCCGGCGGGCTAAAGCTTAAAGCATACCCCTTCAGCAAGATAATAGACATTGACCATGCCGAGGACATTGCCAAGGCCGAAGAGTTCATTACCCAATGATAAAGGTAGCCACCATAGCACGTGCCCCCATCGACTCGCCCAACATGACAGCCAACGACGCGGCCATTCTGGAGCGTGTGGCAGCCCTGCTGAAAGAGCAAGGCGCAGAAGTTGTAAGCATTGGCGAGGAGGTGGAGGAGATTCCAAGCGACATACAGGTGGTGTGCACAATGTCACGCACAGCAAAGACTTTGGAACTGCTGAAGAGAGCCGAGAAGCTAGGCTGCTTTGTAGTAAATCCAACGGCCGCAGTGGAGAACTCCTCGCGCAAACGGTTCATGGAGATACTGCGCCACAATGATATTCCACAACCGGCCTACACCATAATTGACAGCACTGCCGGAGTTACACGCATGTGTTACCCATGTTGGATTAAGAAGGCCGACGGCTGGTGCAACCACAAGGATGATGTCTGCTATGTACAGAGTGCCGAAGAGGCAACACGCGCCATTGGACAGATGGCGCAGCGCGGCATCATGGAGTTCATCTTCATGCAACACTGCAAGGGAGACATCGTAAAATTCTACGGCATTGCCGACAGGCTGTTCCACTACTGTTACCCCACAACCGGCAAGTTCGGGCACGAGGAGAAAAACGGCACGCCAAGACATTACGCTTTCGATACCACGACACTGAAAGAGATTGCACAACGGGCCGCACAAGCCATAGGGCTGGAGATCTATGGCGGCGACGCGATAATAACCCCGCAGAGCGAAATATTCATGATTGACATCAACGATTTTCCAAGCTTCACGCTGGTACGCGAAGCGGCAGCCGCGGAAATCGCAGGACTAATAATGAGCAAAACAAAGTAAACACATGAATGCAGAAGAGAAAAGGATGTACCAGGCATCCATCAAGTCAATAGACACCGAGGAACGCCTCGATATGTGGTTCTACCGCCCATTGGGTTTCCGCTGCGCACTGTTTTTCCGCAAATTGGGCATACATCCCAACGTGATAACCATCATCTCCATATTCCTTGGCATGGGAGCCGGCGTGTGCTTTTCACAGGAGAGCATAAAGTGGAGCATCCTTGGCATATTCCTGCTTGTATGGGCCAACCTCTATGACAGCACCGACGGCCAGCTTGCACGCATAACAGGCCAGAAGACCCGTTGGGGACGCATACTTGACGGCTTTGCCGGCGACTGTTGGTTCTTCTGCATCTACTTTGCCATTGCCGTGCGCGAGAACTTCCAGCCCATCCCATTCCTGCCCGATTACAATTGGGGAGTAATCATATGGATAATGGCATCGTTCAGCGGTTTCTGGGTACACGGTTCGCAGTGCCAGCTTGCCGACTACTACCGCAATATACATCTCTACTTCACAAACGAGAAGAACGGCCACGAATTCCACAACTCCACCACCGTACGCCGCGAGTACAAAGAGACACCATGGAAGGGTAATTTCTTCTGGAAGATATTCCTTAACGCATACATTGCCTATGTAGAGAACCAGGAGCGCATGACCCCAAAATTCCAGAAATTCATTAAATTGGTAAATGAAAGATACGGTACCGACATCCCCGAGGAACTCCGCCGCGACTTCCGTGCCGGCAGCCTGCCATTGATGAAATATGCCAACATTCTCACCTTTAACTCGCGTGCCATAACACTTTTCGTTGTAACACTCATTGGACAAATGTGGTTTTACCTTTTCTTTGAGCTTGTGATACTCATGGCGCTGTTCATCTACACAAAGCACCGCCACGAAAAGCTCTGCAGCACATTAACCCAAAAGATTGAGAGCGGATATGAGTTCAATTAAAGGAGTGATATTCGATTACGGCGGCACCATAGACACCAATGGCATCCATTGGGGCGAAGTCATTGCCGCACAATACTTGGCAGCAGGCATTGGAATAGAACGTGAATTATACCGCAATGCCTACGTACATGGCGAGCGCACACTGGCAAAACGCCCCATCATTGCACCCGAAGACACGTTCCACACCTTGCTCAAAAAAAAGCTTGCCATACAGTTTGAATACCTTAGAGCAGAGACCGGCTCACTGCAGTTCACACCCGAGCTTGCCCTGCAGATTGCCAACGGATGTTATAACAAGGTAAAGGAGACCCTCACCACCAGCCGTGCCATAGTTGAGGAACTGTCAAAGCAATACCCCATGGTACTTGTCACAAATTTCTATGGCAACATGCCGGTGGTGCTCAAAGAGTTCGGCTTGGACGGTTATTTCAAAACCATTATAGAGTCATCTATTGTGGGTATACGAAAACCCGACCCTGCACTCTTTGCCTTGGGTGTCAAGGCGCTGCAGTTGCCCGCCGAAGAGGTTGTGGTAATTGGCGACTCCTACCGCAAGGATCTCCACCCCTCTTCAACACTCGCATGCAGAACGGTATGGCTCAAGAACATCTGTTGGGAAGAGGAACCAATCATTGAAGACCACTCCCCCACAGCCATCATTGACAACATATCACAACTGCCCGACATAATCACAGGCATCGGCTCCAAAGAACCATAAAAGGCGGT
>JAZRGF010000216.1:0-16615 GCA_045644005.1 Bacteroidaceae bacterium
TGCGTGCCTTTGCATAGTCAACAATCTCCTTGAGGTCGTCCAATGTGTAGTACATGCCACGGCCATACTCTGTGTCGTCGTAGAAGTTCTGTCCATCAGCATTGCTGAAAGAAGCCTTGCGGATGGCACCAACCTCTGTCAACTTTGGATATTCTGGGATTTCCACGCGCCAGCCCTGTTCGTCGGTCAAGTGCCAGTGGAAACGGTTCATCTTGTAGAGAACCATGATGTCGAGTACCTTCTTTACCTCATCCTTGTTGAAGAAGTGACGTGCGATGTCGAGCATGTAGCCACGGTGGCCAAGCAATGGCTGGTCGTTGATTTCAACAGAAGGAATTGTCCACTCTACATTCTCTTTGCGCTCGCTTGCGAAGAACTCGCGTGGGAGCAACTGCATGAGGGTCTGCAAACCGTAGAGGTGACCGCCAAACTCAGATGCCTTGATGATAATCTGCTTCTCGCTTGTTGTCAAAGTATATCCTTCAGCGGGCAGGGTAGCGTCAGTGCCGAACCATATCTCGCCGTCGGCAGCTGTCTCTGCAGCCTCTTTTACCTCAAGGTTGATGCCTGCCGATGTGTTCAACTGTGCAGCGAATGCCTCGATGTGCTCCTTCATCTGCTCGCCCTTGTAGGCAATGGCTGTGAACTTGGTGAAGTCAATTGCTTCTTCGCCAACAGTGATGTTCAATGGCTGTGGAATGATTGAAATCTTACCCATGTTCTCAAACGCTACGGCCTCTGTAAACTGTACAGCGTTGTTCTGGTCGTTCTTGTCCCAAAGACCAACGCCACGGTTCTCGGCCGGGCCACCCCAAAGGTTCATTGAGATACCGGTGTTGCCCTTTGGGTGAATCTCATAACCACCGCTGTAGTTGCTGTTGCCGGTTTCCTTGATGAAGAACTGTGTCACGCCGCTTGCTGTTGCATTGGCATGTACCATCTGGTTTTTTGCTGCCGAATTCACATAAAGGGTGTAGCCCTTCTTGTTTGTGAATGTGTAGCCGTTTGTCTCATCACCGGTAATCTTCCACAGCTGTGCATCGCTGCCCATTGCTGCCGATGTGGTGATTTGCACTCCGGAGTTCTCTGCTGTGAGCGCGTTTCCTCCGTTCATGAACTGGATGAGATACCACTTTGTGTTCTCATCGGTGCTTATGGTTGGGAAGCCTTGTGCAAACACGCTCGCCACTCCCATAAACAGACCTAATAGGAAAAGAATTGGTTTTTTCATAAAAACTTATAATTAGTTAAAATTTCTCAACTTTACAAAGATAGTTTAATTTTCCCAAAAAAAATGTTTTTTACCTTATTAAATAATTAATGCTTATGGCTGCAATATTTCCCTATTGTTGTAAGGTGAGTCTATTTTATTGGATTCTTAAAGGGTTAATGTAAATAAAATTTACCATGCGCCAGGTTTCGTCATTTTTTGTATAATACGCTTTTTTTCTTAAATTTGCATCTCCTTTCCTATAAAATATATAAACTGATGAATAAATTCTTGATGTTGACAACCCTCTCGGCATGCCTGCTGCTTTCGTGTGGTAGCGAGAATGGTGTAGAAGAGGGTGGTGAGCCTGTTGTAACCAATACAACGCATGTTGTTCCACACAAACCGAATAGGATATCCTATCTGAACGGCAAACGTATTTTCAAAGATGACAATGACACCCACCTGGCTGCAGCGGAGAGAATTGGCATTCGCCCACTTGCGTCGCGCGAGGGTATAAAGAGTGCGTCGCGTGAACTTAAGCCTATTGGCGGAGCAATGCGTTTCAGTGAGCCTTATGTGGTAGACAGGCTTGTACATTCAAGCCCTTTCCTTGTGCCCGAAGCTGTGAAACTGTTGCATGACATTGGCAATGCTTTTCACGATTCGCTGCGCAACAAACACCTGCCGGAATATAGTTTGATTGTTACATCGGTTTTGAGAACAGATGCCGATGTAAAAAACCTCTCAAGGACAAATATAAACGCATCAAAACGTTCAGTCCACTGCTATGGCACAACGGTGGACATTACATACACACGCTTCATTAAGCATGACGATGAAGGACCCGATGCACGCGATGTCGATTTGAAGGCCGTGCTTACAGAAGTGCTGCGCGACTTGCGCGAGCAGGGACGTTGTTATGTTAAGTACGAAGTAAAGCAGGCTTGTTTCCACATTACTGTACGAAAATGAGCGGATGCCTCTGTAAATGCCATCCTAAAGGAGCGTAGCGACAGGGAATATATATCAACAAATACGGCGAATAATAATAAGAAGTTTGTTTAGTTGTGACATTCGCTTTAAAATCAAGACCACCAACGAATGCTGGTGGTCTTGATTTTGTATACAATAACTTGTTTGTTATTAATTAAATAACTCGTCTCGTTGAAGATATGCTATAATTTCGCCTCTTTCTACATGGTCGCCCTGCTTTGCACACACCTCAACAACTCTGCCGCCAAGCCCTGTGGCTACCGGATGAAGCTCGCCCCATGGGGTGATTATTGTACAGAAGAGTTCGTCGGCCGCATAATGACGTCCAATTGCCGGTGCGTGTGAAACACCTTCTACGACAACCTCCCAAAGAATCTGTCCTTTCTCCACTGCAATGATTGGGTCTGCCTTTGCGTGCTTGATGGCCTTTATTTCCTCAATGCTTACGCCCTTGCTTGCCATTTCGCTGTCTTTTGCCTTCTCAATGTCGGCGAGGAAACGCTCTTTGGCCACTCCGCTCTTGTAGTCACGGTATTGGCGCTCGTGCATGGCAAATTCCCACAACTCTTCGTCATCCTCGCCTGCATCCCAACCAAGCTCCTGCATCTCCTTGCGGTAGCCGTCCAGGGCATCGGGGTAGAAACTCTGCGGGTCGGCAGTTGTGAACTCAAAGCCTTTCTCCTTGGCGAGTTCTATGATTTCGGGAGCCAGTTCTCCGGGCAATCGGCCACTCTTGCCAAGTATCATGCCCCACATGCTCTCATCCATGCGGCTGAAGCGTGGCTCGTCCTGAGCACGTGACAGCAGGTTCATGAGTGCAATGTTCTTGACATACTGGCTAAATGGAGTAACGAGTGGGGGATAACCCACGCGTGGCCATACATATGCAACCTCGTTGAAGAGTTCGACCATAAGTTCGTCAAGTGTATATGTCGGCTTGCCCTTGCTTTGGAGAATGCTGTTTATTCCTTTATGTACACCCGCAAGATCTGCCATCATTGAACCCATCATGCCACCGGGCAATCCGCTGGTGAGTAGCAGTGAACTCATCAACTTGTTGTTATTGTCCATGAATACACCAATCCATTCGTCTATGAATTCCTGTGTGAGACTGCGCACTTTCATGTATGCATTCATGTTGATTTCCGGTACTTTAAAGCCTGCATCTTTAAGCATTGCTTGAACGCTGATGACATCGGGGTGAACCTTGCCCCATGAGAGTGGTTCAACAGCTGTATCTATGATGTCGCATCCGTTCTTGCACACCTCAAGTATTGAAGCCATTGACAAACCGGGGCCGCTGTGTCCGTGATATTGTATAATGATTTCGGGATGCTTGTCCTTTATGCTCTTCGTGAGGCGTCCAAGGAACGCCGGGCGGCCAATGCCTGCCATATCCTTGAGACATATCTCCTTTGCACCGGCTTCAATAAGTTCATCGGCCAGATTGCTGTAATACTCTACGGTGTGGACTGGTGACGAAGTGATACACAATGTGGCCTGTGGAATCATTCCTGCTTCGATGGCATATTTGATTGACGGGATGATGTTTCTTGCATCATTCAATCCACAGAAAATACGTGTGATGTCAACACCTTGAGCCTTTTTTACCTTGTACATAAGGCGTCTCACATCGGCCGGTACCGGGAACATTCGTAGGCCATTGAGTGCCCTGTCGAGCATGTGTGTTTGTATACCGGCCTCGTTGAAATATTTTGTGAATCTTCTCACGGCCTTGTTGGGGTTCTCACCGGCCATCAGGTTCACCTGCTCGAATGCTCCTCCGTTTGTCTCTATTCGTGAGAAGCATCCCATTTCAATGATTGCAGGCGCAACTTTCTCCAATTGTTCTGCCAAAGGCTGGAATTTACCCGATGATTGGAACATGTCACGGTAAACCAAACTGAACTTAATCTCCTTTTCCATAATAATGAGTATTTGTGGAGTAGTGTGTAACTACCTTATGGTTTGTATTGTTAATCAGTATTACCTTACTGTCATTATCCTAACTGCAAAGTTAGCGGCTTTGCGTTTAAAACCTAATTTTTTGTATGGAATTTTTAAATTATTTCGGTACAATCTGCTTTTTGAATTTAATTTGATTGATGTAAAGGATAAAAGCTATTGTTATATGGTGTTTTTGTACAATATTTTATGGTTGGTTTCCTATGTCTTGCATGTATGGTTTTACCGGCGTCTTTCATTGGTGCAGTGTTCTGTTGTGGTTGCCTGTACTTTCCTTGCACGTCATTTTTTTTTGCATTGCCGGTTTTGTCTCCGGTGGTAGCTTGCTTTTGTCTTTTTGTCGTTTCCTTTGTTCTTATGTGCAATGCGCTCGATAGTCTATGATATTTTGAGTTGTTGTGGAAAAATACCGATGAAAAGGCGTAAAAGTACTTTCTTTATCTTTTATTTTCACCCATAAATATAATATTTAACAAATAAATATTAGTTTTCGCCAAAATAAGCGGCTATGTATCGCCGGTTTGTGGAATTTGTTAAATGAAATGCGACCTTTGCACTGCAAAGTCCGGATGCAGATGCTTTTTGTGGTGCTCTGTAGCGTGTGTTGCTTTATATTTAAACACAATTTACTGATTGAAAAATATGAGACACTATCTTTCATACATTGAAGATGTCATTAAGAATGGCTGGGGCATGTCGGCCATAACAAATTATGGTGGCACTACCTATAAAAATAGTGATGTTGCAAAAAATATTGCAAGACTACATATACTTTTTGAACGTTGCGGTATAAAGGAGGGTGAAAGTGTGGCTATCTGTGCCCGGAACTCTGCCGAGTGGTGCATTGCTTTTCTTGCCATTTCAACCTATAAAGCTGTGGCAGTGCCTTTGCTTGCCGATTTTCTCCCTGCGAATATCGCTAATTTGGTGAAGATTTCTGATAGCCGTCTGTTGTTTGTTGATAAGAATGTTCTTGCCGGCTTGAAGCGTACCGGTGTTGCTGCTGGTTTTGGTGAGTATGATGGTTTAGTAGGTGTTTTTGATATCGTAACTTACGAAGATATAACAGAATGTGGTAATTCGGTTGATGTAAAAATCAAAGATATTGATGCTGCTTTTCTGCAGAAGTATCCTGATGGAATGTCGGCTGCTGATGTGAAATTCGACCACGGTGCATTGGATGATCTTAACGTAATAAGTTACACATCGGGTACAAGCAGTTCGCCCAAGGGGGTAATGCTTGCGGCCAAATCACTTTCGGGTAATGTGGAACTTGCGCGCAGGCTTGTTCCTGTAGCGGTGAAGGAGCCCGGCAATACATTGTCGATTCTTCCCTTGGCTCACATATTCGGCCTGGCATTCGACTTCTTGTTCCTCTACAGCAGTGGATGTCACATACATATATTCACTGAGAAGCCTGTACCGGTGCGTCTGCTTAAAGCGTTGTCCGAAGTAAAGCCATTTATCTTCTTGACAGTGCCTATGTTAATAGAGAAGATCTTTAGGGCTAAGGTAATGCCTACCCTCAACAAACCGTTGATGAAGTTCCTTACTGCAATACCGGGTGTGCGCCGTCTTATATTCAATAAAGTACGTTCTACAATCATTGGCACATTCGGTGGAAATCTTGGAAGAGCCGGTTTCTTTATAGGTGGTGCAGCAATAAGCAAGGATGTGGATAAGGTGATGAAACGCGTAAGAATCCCTTATGCTGTGGGTTATGGCATGACAGAGTGTGGTCCCCTTATCAGCTACGTAGCTTCGTCTCACCCCACAATCCATGAGGAAGGTGGTATTGCACGCCCCACAATTGAGGTGCGTATTGATTCGGAGAGAGCTACAAAGGTGCCGGGCGAGATACAGGTGCGTGGTGATGTAGTGACAACCGGTTATTACAAGAACCCCGAGGCTACAAAGGCTGGTTTTACCTCTGACGGTTGGTTGAAGACCGGTGATATGGGTGTTGAGCCACGTAAGGGTATCATATATATAAAAGGTCGTTGCAAGAACATGATTCTCACCGGTAGTGGCCAGAATATCTACCCCGAGGAGATTGAGGATATGATAGTCCGCCTTCCTTATATCACCGAATGCCTGGTGGTTGGTCGCAATCATGCGCTTGTGGCGCTCATTGTCCCCGATTATGACGCGTTGAAAGCTGCCGGTGTGCCCCAGGATAAGGCTCACGAGGTTATTGAAAGCAGTGTATTTGGATTGAATGCGAAGTTGCCGGTGTATAGCCAGATATCTCGTTGCGAGTTGCGTCGCGAACCGTTTGAGAAGACTCCTAAATTGAGTATCAAGCGTTTCATGTACAATTAAGGTGAGATGTGAAAGGTGAAAGGTGAAAGCTGCGGGTAAGCGAGAGCAGAGGAAAAGTCACTTTTACTCTGCCGAGCGGGAGCAGGTTCAAGCGCACGGAGTGCGGTTAAAGCGGAAAGGTGAAAGCTGCGGGTAAGCGAATTTTTCAGTTAAGCGAACGAAAGTAAAACTTGTTTTGACTTTTGTAGTGAGCGAATGAAAAATCAACAGAGTTAACAGCAGAGGAAAAGTTCACTTTTACTCTGCCGAGCGGGAGCAGGTTCAAGCGCACGGAGTGCGGTCAAAGCGGAAAACGGAATGCCGGGGTTAAAGCCGAAAGTAATTTTAGTTTTGTATCTTTAATTTACATTATTGATAGTGATTGATTTGATTGTCCCGGGGTGCAGTCCCCTGTGCCTCGGGATGTTTTTCTTTGAAAGTTATGGACTGGTGATGCTACAAGCCATCATCTTGCCGTCTACGGTCATTCGGCCTGCCGTTTGTACAACAGCTGTTTTGTGACGTCCACGGTGATTTGTGTGAAAAAAAATGTTAAAGATAAGCAATTTTTGTACTTTCAAACGATAAAAAAAGAACCAAATTAAGTTAATTAATGGTATTAATTTAGTTAATTGGATGTAATTTGAGAAATTTGTATAAATGATTAATTGAATTCCAACAGGGTTTCGGTGTCATTGAATCCAAAAAGAAATAATAAAACATTAGATATATTATGAAACACTTTGTTAGTCTTTTGAATGATTCGGTAAAGAACAACAGGGATTTACCGGCAGTGACAAATTTTGGTGCAAATACCTACACATATGGCCAGATGGCTGAGCAGATTGCGAAATATCACATTCTCTTTAGTGAGGCCGGTATCAGCAAAGGCGACAAAGTCGCTCTCTACGCACGTAACTCGGCAGAGTGGGTGATTGCTTATTTTGCAACATTGACATACGAGGCTGTATCGGTACCTTTCCTACCCGATTTTATTCCAGCGGCAGTTGCTGAATTGGGTGCATTCTCGGAGTGTAAGTTGATCATTGCCGATGATATCGCATTCAATAGCTTGAAGGATAACGAGAAATATATCAAGCAGCTAGAGTCTACCAAGGGTTTTGCCGGTATTGTCAATGTAAAGGATATAAGTGTTAGCTTGGCGACAGAGAAGGCATTGGCTGCTGCGCACGAGACACTTGATGAACACTTTGCAAAACTCTATCCGAATGGCCTGAGCGCTGATTTGGTTAACTATTATCCCGAGGAACGTGATATGGAGGCTGTTGTTGAAATCAGCTTCACATCTGGTACAACAAGTGCTACATCTAAGGGTGTTGTCCTTCCAGCACGTTCATTGTCAGTGAACCTTGATTTCGCACGTCGCGAGATTCCTGCAACACGTGGTGCCCACATCTTTGCAATCCTGCCTATGGCCCACATGTTCGGTCAGACATTCGACGTTCTCTTCCCATTGGCTGGTGGCTGCCACGTGCATGTTATGCCGGGCAAACCAACTCCTGCGCGTCTGTTGGGCGGTCTGGGCGCTGTAAAACCATTCATGTTCCTCACCGTACCTTTGGTGGTGGAGAAGATCTTCAAGTCAAAGGTGTTTCCTGCAACACGCAGCTTCCCTGCAAATCTGCTTCTGAAGGTGCCCGGTCTCGACAGAATCGTTCTTAATAAGATAAAGAAGTCATTGCTTGCAGCTTTCGGTAATGGCTTTACTACAGGTCTCATTCTTGGTGGTGCTGCCCTTAACCGCGAGGTGGAGGACTTGCTCAAACGCATGAAGTTCCCATACGTAGTTGGTTATGGTATGACCGAGTGCGGTCCGCTTATCTCATACTGCGACAAGAGCGAGTTCGTGAAGTACTCTTGCGGTAAGAAGGCAAGTCCGCTTGAACTGCGTATTGATTCTGCTAACCCACGCCGCATCCTTGGCGAGATTCAGGTCAAGGGTGATGCAGTAATGCTTGGATATTACAAGAACGAGGAGGCAACAGCGGCTACATTTACAAAGGACGGCTGGCTGAAGACTGGTGATATGGGTATTGTCGACAATAAGGGCAATGTCTTCATCAAAGGCCGTTGCAAGAACATGATTCTCACCGGTAGTGGCCAGAATATCTATCCCGAGGAGATTGAGGACAAGATAAACAACCTCCCATACGTGGTCGAGTCATTAGTTGTTGGCCGCAAGAATGCAATAGTTGCACTTGTTGTTGCCGACTACGAGGCCGGCAAGAAGGACGGTCTTGATGAGAAGGCACTTGAGAAACTTGTTGACGAGAATGTGCTCGCTTTGAATGCCGAGTTGGCTGCTTACAGCAAGATAGGTTACACCGAGATTCGCCGTGACGGCTTTGAGAAGACTCCAAAGCAGAGTATCAAGCGTTACATGTACAGTTGATATAAAATATACACCTTTTATACTATTGCCCGCTCAAAAATGAGCGGGCAATTTTTTAGTAATAATATAAATGTTGACCCAAATCTCAAATCGTTCACGTTTATGTCATGTCGAACGCATGTGAGACATCTCTGTATTTGTTTTTGAGATTTTTTCGGGCAAGCCCTCAACAACACGTCTCGTCGCTCTACTTTCAGTGAAGTTGCTCATGCTCGGCATAATTCAAGTACACTTGATTCTGCACTCGCTTAGTCGCAACATTCGCTCTGTCGGGATGACATAAGCCGGGTCTTCCTTTGGGTCAACTGCTATATTATCGCTGTTTTTTGTCTATTTTCGACGTTTTTGTGTAATGTATTTGCCTATTTTGCTTCTTGTACTGCACATTTGGTTAGGTTTTGTGCAAAATATTTGTGTCTTTGAAAAATATTTTAGATATTTGCACCATCAAATCAAACACACAATCAATAACTATGAGACATTTTGTAAGTTATTTCAATGATTCGGTCAAGACACATTGGGATTTGCCGGCTGTAACTAACTTCGGTAAGGAGACCTATACTTATGGTCAGATGGCCGAGCAGATAGCGAAATACCACATCCTCTTTAACGAAGCAGGCATCAAAAAAGGCGACAAGGTCGCTCTCTATGCACGCAACTCGGCAGAATGGGTGATTGCATATTTTGCAACGCTGACATATGACGCGGTGACTGTACCGTTCCTCCCCGATTTTATTCCTGCTGCAGTTGCAGAACTTGGTTCTTTCTCTGAGTGCAAACTCATAATTGCCGATGACATTGCTATCAATGGCTTGAAGGAAGATACAAAAAATATTGCACAGCTGGAGACAACAGAGGGCTTTTCGGGTATCCTCAACATAAATGACTTGAGTGTGGCTCATGCAACCGATAAGGCATTGGCTGCAACACGCGAGACTCTTGACGAGCACTTTGCAAAGCTCTATCCCGCAGGCCTCAAGGCTGACGAAATCAATTACTACCCCGAGGAGCGCGACATGGAGGCCGTTGTTGAAATAAGCTTCACATCCGGTACAACCAGTGCAACCTCAAAAGGCGTTGTGCTTCCTGCACGTTCGCTGTCGGCAAACCTCGAGTTCGGCCGTCGCACATTGCCTGCGACTCCTGGTGGAAATATCTTTGCCGTACTCCCCATGGCCCATATGTTCGGCCAGGCATTTGATGTTCTCTATCCAATAACCAGCGGTTCTCATATATATGTGATGCCCGGCAAGCCCTCGCCAACACGTCTCATAAGCGGCTTGGGTACCGTGAGGCCATACATGTTCCTTACCGTGCCTTTGGTTATAGAGAAAATCTTCAAGTCAAAAGTGTTCCCGGTTACACGCAAGAATCCCGCGAAGTTGCTTTTGAAGATACCCGGACTCAGAAGAATTGTCCTTAACAAGATAAAGAGTTCGCTTCTGTCGGCATTCGGTAACAATTTTACGGTTGGTGTAATTATTGGTGGTGCAGCCCTGAACCGTGAGGTAGAGGATTTGCTCAAACTGATGAAATTTCCATACACTGTAGGTTATGGAATGACCGAGTGTGGCCCCATCATTTCATATTGTGACAAGGCCGACTATGTAAAATACTCATGCGGAAAGTATGTCGGTTCGGTTGATATCCGCATCGATTCATCCAATCCATACCGCGTGCTTGGCGAAATTCAGGTAAAGGGTGATGCTGTTATGCATGGCTATTACAATAACGAGGATGCTACATCGGCTGCATTCACAAGCGATGGATGGTTGCGTACCGGCGATATGGGTATTTTCGACCGCAAGGGCAACCTCTTCATTAAGGGTCGTTGCAAGAATATGATTCTTACTGCAAGTGGCCAGAATATCTACCCCGAGGAGATTGAGGACAAGATAAACAACCTTCCATATGTTGTCGAGTCATTGGTCGTTGGTCGCAAGAATGCTCTTGTAGCACTTGTAGTTGCCGATTATGATGCCGGCAAGAAAGCCGGTCTTGATGAGAAGGCTCTTGAGAAACTCATCGATGAGAACGTACTCGCTTTGAATGCCGAGTTGGCAGCATACAGCAAAATCGGTTACACCGAGATTCGCCGCGACGCTTTTGAAAAGACTCCAAAGCAGAGTATCAGGAGATTTATGTACTCGTAAAGAATTTTTACCATATTGCAACGCTCCAAACTGTTGGTTTGGGGCGTTTGTTTTTTGTTTTATTTGGCAAAATCTCTGTTCCGGGCGAAACTTTTTGATGTCTCGCTATAAAATCATACCTTTGCATTCAATAACAGAACGGATTATGAAAATAACAATAATACAGCAGGATATAGCCTGGAAGGATGTTGACGCTAATGTAGCCAACCTTGAAAAACTTGCCCGCAATGCCGAAAAGGCAGACCTCTATCTCTTCCCCGAGATGTGTTCCACAGGTTTCTGTATGCAGCCCCAAGGCGTTGCCGAGGAGGCTGATGGTGCAACCGTGCAGTTGATGAAACGCCTTGCCGTGGAGTATGACGCTGCAATGGTGGTGCCGGTGATGACGCACGATGGCGGCAAATATTACAACCGTATGTACTTTATCACCCCCGATGGTGTAGAGGGGCAATATGACAAGAACAACCTCTTTGAGTACAGTGGAGAGGACAAGGTGTTCACCCATGGAACAGAGGCAGTCATATGGCAGTGGCGTGGTGTGCGTTTCCGTCCGGCAATCTGTTACGACCTCCGTTTTCCCGCATTTCTTTACAACAGGGCGCAGTACGATGTCCTGCTCATCTCGGCCAATTTTCCCGATAGCCGTCTGCTTGCGTGGGACACATTGGTGCGTGCACGTGCCATAGAGAATATATGCTACGTTGCAGCAAGCAACCGTGTGGGTGCCGATGAGTATGGAACATACAAGGGACACAGCGTTATCTTGAGCCCATACGGACAGACTCTTGCAGCCTGCAACGACAACGAACAGGGTAGTGTGACCGTGCAACTCGATGATGAGATGCTGCAGAAGATAAGAGTTATGCAGCAATTCAACAAATAACATAATAATAGAGATGTTTGATTAAAGCATCTCTATTATCTTGTTATATTCCGGAATTTCCTGCAGGAATGTAAATGTGTTGTTCGCATAGTCCATTTTGCAGCAGTAGTGCTGCAGACCGTTGCTCACAATCAGGTAATCCACCTTTAGTATAAGGTTGTAGCGCGAAATCTGTGCAAAGACCTCCTTGGTAATCTTTACGCTCGGAGCCTTGTATTCAATTATTACACGCGGTTTCAGTGCCTTGTCATACACCACCGTGTCGCAACGGCGGTTCATGCCGTTGAGCGTGATGGCTATCTCATTGCCCATGAGTGCGGCTGGGTAGCCCTTGTGGCCCAGCAGATAGTGCACGAAATGCTGGCGCACCCACTCCTCGGGGGTGAGTGCCACATAGCAACGGCGCAGAGTATCGAATATTTGTCTCTTGCCGTTATTTACGGTTATTTTTGTGTCAAAAGAAGGTAAGTTTAATGCCGACATTTTACTATCTTTGGATAAGATAGGATTCGGCTCGGGATAACAAAAAACAAACGTCATTTGTTTTTGTTCTTCGCTCGCCTTTCACTATCTTTGTAACTTGCGCAAAGATAGGTTATTTTATCGTGATTTTGCGGCAAAATAAAGAAATATGGCAAAATATACTTACGAATCAGTAATGTCGGAACTCAAGAAAGGGGTATACCAACCCGTCTATTACCTAATGGGCGAGGAGGGTTACTACACCGACAAGATTACCGACTATATAATAGAACATTCACTTACCGAGGTTGAGCGCGATTTCAACCTCACGGTCTATTATGGACTTGAGAGCGACATCGATACCATCATCACTGCCGCCAAGCGTTTTCCAATGATGGCCGAGCGCCAGGTGATTGTAGTGCGCGAGGCGCAGCTGCTCAAGAATATCGACAACCTGCTCTTCTATCTGCAGAACCCGCAGCCTACGACAGTGCTTGTCTTTGCCCACAAGAACGGTTCTATAGACAAGCGCAAGAAGGTTGCCACAGAACTGGAGCGCAAGGGAGTGGTGCTCGATTTCAAGAAGATGAAGGACGAGCAACTGCCGTCGTTCATTAATGCTTGTCTGCGCGAGAAAGGGTTCACTGCCGACAATAAATCGGTGCAGATGATGCGTGAGTCCATAGGTGCCGACCTCTCCCGTATTGCCGGTGAGATAGACAAGCTGGCCATCGCCATGCCGCAGGGTACAACAACCATTACCCCCGAACTTGTTGAGGAACACATTGGTATAAGCAAGGAGTACAACAACTTTGAGCTGCAGAACGCACTCGTCAACAAGGATATCTATAAGGCAAACAAGATAATAAACTACTTTGCCCAGAATCCCAAGAAGAACCCTATCCAGATGACCCTGGCGCTGCTTTTCAGCTTCTTCTCCAATGTCATGATGAGCTACTATGCTCCCGAGAAGACCGAGCGTGGTGTAGCCGAGTTCCTGGGTCTGCGCAGTACATGGGGAGTTGCTGACTACATCACTGCAATGCGCAACTACAAGGCAATGCATGTTATGGAGATTCTTCACCTCATTCGCCTTGCCGATGCACAGTCAAAGGGTGCCGAGGGACCATCATTGCCCGATGGCGAAATCATGCGCGAACTGCTTTACAAGATTCTGCACTGATGGCTGCGCTGTAAGTTTGAGACATGCCTGTCTTATTGTCACCCTGTATTAGGGGGACGAGCAACTTTGTTGCGGAGGGGGTGTTTCTCAAGCGTAAAAGTAGATTTATATTAAAGAAAAAACATAAGAACAATGATAAATACAAATTTGAATGGCTCGGATATCACATTCGAGCAAGATGGAAAACTATCGTTCAACGAGGAAGCACACCGCTACTCACTGAATGGAGTGGAGTTCCGCTCTGTCAGTAACGTGGTGGGTATGTTCTTCCGTGAATTCGATGCAATGGGCATCAGTTTGAAGAAATGTTTTGGCAATGAAACCGAAGCTGCCAAGCTGCGTGAAGTGTGGGAGAGCAAGGGTGCTATTGCAAGCCAGGCCGGTACATTTCTTCACAAACAGATTGAGGATTACCTCAACGGCAAGCAGACCCCCGATTTGCTTTGCGATGTAAGCTACAAAGGAGATTTTGTAAAACTCAACGAGACTGTGGATATCTCGCGCGAGTGGAGCTATTTCAAGTCTTTTGAGAGAAATACCCCATTCCAACCTTTCCGCACAGAGTGGAGAATTTATGATGCTGATGCACGCATTGCCGGTACGCTCGATTTTGTTTGCTGCTGCTCCGACGGTACATGCGAAATCTATGACTGGAAACGCAGCAACAAGATTGATCCCACCGAAACCAACCGTTGGGCAAGCGGTATGAATGGATTGGAACACCTCACCGATACCTCATATGTACACTATTGCCTGCAGCAGAATCTCTACCGTTATATGCTTGAGAAGAACTATGGCATAAAGGTTAGCCGCATGAATCTCGTTGTCCTGCACCCTGAGTTACCTGCATACAAGGTTGTGCCTGTGCCGGTTATGGAAAGGGAAATCAATGTTATATTGAATAAAATAAAGTGATAGACTACGGTTACGCTAAATGTCATAAACGACAAACGGATTTCAAATAACAAAAGCGTGTCATTTAAGTGGCACGCTTTCTTTTTTAGATACTTCACTGCGTTCAGTATGACATTACACGGTGGCGAACACCGGTTCGTCTCTGCCGCTTTACTGCATAAACTCAATGCTGCGCTTAACAAAGTTGTCCAATGCCTCGCCTGTGGGCATGCTTTTTGCAGGCAGGGTGATGTCAATGAGCAGCTTAACTGTGCTGATGCATAACCCCCTCCGGTTTTCGACCACCTCTCCTAAAACAAGGGAGGATTTAACTGACACTAAGTGGCGGTATTGGTCAATTTTTCTTCAGGATTCTTCCAATTTTCCTATAAACATTGTCTTTATTTGTTCAAATCTTCCAAACTTTGTAAATTTGAAGGGTTATGTTAAAGGATATAGAACTTTTGGATGGTGGAAGTATCTTGAAGGGTCTCCGCTTCCCGCATAAGATAAATAAAGTGACTCAGATAGTAATCACTGCCGGGCAGTTCTCGTGCCTGGTGGATTTCCATATCTGGTCATTGAAGGCTCCTGCAGTGGCTCTTTTCTTGCCCGGTCAGGTGGTAGAGTCGATAGAATTTGATGAGGATTTCGTCGGGTTCGGTATGGTTATGAATCCGGAATTCACAGATTCGTTGAGTCTGCCCGTCAGTCTGCAAGAAAGGCTCTTCATCAAGGATACACAGTTCTATACTGTTTCGGGGGAGGTCATTGATGTCCTTACATCTCTATACAAACAGGTGTCAAGTCTGATGAAACAGCATGACAATCCATACAGAGACGAAATAATTAAACATCTGTTTTCTGCTTACTATTATGGTCTTGGATATTATATGCATGGTCTTCAGAGCCAGCCATCGGCTATGACACCCCAGCAGGAGAAATGTGAAAAATTCATGTCTCTTGTAGTAGAGAATTTCAAGACTCAAAGAGATATAGGCTTTTATGCAGACAAACTTTGCATGACCGGCAAATATCTTTCTACTTTGCTTAAGCAGGAAACCGGCATGACTGCTCTCGATTGGATAGAAAGGCATGTGGTCCTTTTTGCCAAGAGCTGTCTTTCGTCAACATCTATGACTATACAGGAAATTAGTGACGAACTGAATTTTCCATCACAGTCAGTATTTGGAAAATATTTCAAGAGGGTTGAAGGTGTCTCTCCAAAAGCATACCGTCACTCTTTTGACAAGGAGTGATGCTTTGTTAAAATTGCTGCAACTCCTATGCCCTTGATAAACCTTTTCATATTTTTTGTGCTGTCATTTTTCTGTTTCGTCTCTTCCTTCAAGGAACTTTTCAACGAATTTGTCCTCGATTTTCTGGTATGTGCCAACGACAGCCTCCTCAATCTTTTGATAAGTTCCTACTACTGTGTCCTCAATCTTCTGATATGCACCGACTACGGTATTTTCAATCTTTGTCTTCTTTGGTTTAAGTGTTGCCATAATTAATTTGTATTAGAATGTATATGTTACTGCGAGTTTTATATTATGTGTAAAAAATGGCTAAAAATCTTTTCATCTCTTTACTGTTTTAATTTTACGCTTGCAAAGTTATAGCAAGGGAATGAGAATGATTTTTCAGAAAAACCGATAAATTGGTCAGATTTGCCGAAATTGTTGTGTTGGTAACTATATGCTCTTTAACTGTTTGGTATATTAAACCAATCCAATGGCAAAACTGCCCAACTTAATAGAATTTATGCTTGAGTAATGTATAATAGTATATATGGAAACCAAACAAAACAAAAGTGAGTCCCAAAGTCTTCAAACTTTGGGACTCACTTCAATATTCTCTATTTTTCTTACTTCATCAGCTCAATGCTGCGCTTTACAAAGTTGTTCAACGCCTCGCCTGTGAGCATGTTGTTCTGCAACAGGGTGATGTCGATAAGCTGCTTTACGGTGTTGTCACCGGCAGCATACTCGGCAAGGATACCCTCCTTGTTGCACTTGGTTGCGGTAATCTCCTTCTCAATCTCAAAGAGTTCGTCCTTCTCGCTCTGTGGAACCTCGTCCTCTTTCTTGCCGGTGCGTGCATCGTAGAGTGCCTTGCGGCGGCTCTCGGGCGACTCGGTCTGCGCGTTCAGTGG
>JAZRGF010000217.1:0-19893 GCA_045644005.1 Bacteroidaceae bacterium
TACTGAAAGTTGCAGAAAACTCGGTAACCATAAGTAAGGAACTACCCGAGATTGAAGCAACAGATTTCAGATTCCACACTACACCACAGATGGTTGGTGACAGACTTGCAGTGGATGTGAAGTTCAAGACAAACAACGGCAAAAGTGCAACCGTCCTCATTGTTCCTGTAATAAACAAACTGCAAGACGACAACACATACAGCAGCACCATCGCCTCATCCGCAGGCATTTTGATACAGGTACACGACGACAGGCAGATTCATGCAACTTTCAATACCTCATACATGTTCCCTAGCAACGGCAAATACTTCATATCCTTCAAGTACAACATAAAAAATCACTATATCGACAAGGAATTGGTGGCAAACAATTCGACATTACAGGATATTGCCGGCAAGAGCAAGGATATAACAATCAGCCCGTTACCCGACGGCCTAGTACTCTCAACGACAGCATTGAGCACATCGGCAATAACATACGGTGAAAAGGCAAATATCACAGCTACAGTAAAGAACATATCAACCTCTAACGACAGTTTCACGGGAAGATTGGCTCTATTTGTAAAAGATAATGCGACAGGCAAGGAATACCTCCTCACCAGCGTACACGTGGATAACCTGAAGAAAGGTGCAACAACAGACATCACATACCAGACCCCCGATTACCTCCCGATAATGCAACCCGGCAGCCACACAATCACCATAAAACAAGCCTACGATGGAAAGTGGAAAGAGATAAGACAATCTGCAGCCACCTGCATTCTTAACATAGAGCCGACATATAGCGCCATACCATACATCTGCAGTTTGATGGACATCAACAACGGCAATGACGTTATTGTCCAGGGCGAATCATTTGAGGTAAATGCAACATTGGGTTGTCTGAATGCCGATTTTGACGGATATGTACGCGTGAATATCCCTTATGGTTTCACCTACTACGCACAAAGCGAATATGTCAATGTAACTATTCCAAAGGATAAGACAGCAAATGTCACCTTCCTGTGCAAGACAAAAGCCACTACCCCACTCAACAAATACAGACTTAACATCACATACCACAGCAATGACAGTAAGAAGACAAAAATCGGCGACATGTCGAACAACACACTGACCTACAGCGGAAACGGATACTTCTGGGTAGGCGACAATACTGCCATTGAAAATGTTGAGAACGTTGGAGATGTAACCGTAACAGTTTGTGGCAACACTATAACAATCACCAATGCCAAAGATGCCACGGCAACCGTCTACAGCACCGACGGCCGCGAAGTCTACAAAGGCACAGACAACACTATAAGCGTTGCAAGCGGCATGTATATTGTAACAGTGCAGCAAGGAGGCACAACAACAGCAACTAAAGTATTTGTGAAATAATCATACTTAAAACCAATTATTCCGGACGGATAGGCGAAAGCTTGTCCGTCTTTTGTATTTATACCGTCAAAAAATTGGCCGATTGCTTTGTATAAGTTATTTTCGCACAAAATATCAGACACAATGAACAGAATAATGTTATCGGCGTTAATCGCCATCGTGGCATTTGCAGGCAATACAACAGACTGCTATGCAAGGACAATATCAAAAGGCAAGACAAAAAAGGTGAGCGCATATTTTTCGAGCGTGCTCAATGGTGAAAGCGCAGCCTACAAAGGCACCGACAAGATAAAGCCTGCGGACATTGAGGCAACCCGCAACGCCGTGTGGGAGTGTTGGCGCAATGCCGTACAGGCTGTAGATGAGGAGAAACTGACAGCACCTTTTGCCACCGACGAACCACGCGACACAGGTTATTGGCGGTTGCCCGAGAACCTCGAGGAAAACGCACTGATGCCCTATTACTTCATAAAGAAAGGTGAACAGCCACAAAATGGATACCCACTTTTCCTTTACATGCACGGTTCGGGCGAAAAGAACCGCGAATGGGAGGCCGGACTGCGCCTTTGCAGCAGCTACAACGATGCACCGTCACTCCATTTCATTCCGCAGATTCCCAACGGATATGGCGAACTCTACCGCTGGGCAATACAGAGCAAGCAGTGGGCTTGGGAGAAGCTGTTGCGTCTGGCATTCGTGAATGAGAACATCGACGCAAACAGAATCTATTTCTATGGAATTTCCGAGGGCGGCTACGGCAGCCAGCGCCTTGCATCGTTCTACGCCGACTATCTGGCCGGAGCAGGCCCAATGGCTGGCGGTGAGCCTTTGAAGAACGCACCCATGGAGAACCTTGCCAACATAGCTTTTTCACTGCGCACAGGCGAGAAGGACTATGGATTCGCACGCAACGCAATGACATACAATGCGGCACAGACCATTGACAGCCTGGCAAAGAAACACCCCGGGCTCTACAAGCACTTCATAGAACTTGTACCCGGTATGGGCCACAGCATAAACTATGAAAAGACCACACCCTGGTTAAAGCAGCACACACGCAATGCCCACCCCACATATTTCTATTGGGAGGACTATGACATGTATGGCCGCCACCGCACAGGCTTCTACAACCTGAAGGTAAACGAGACATCACGCAGCAATGACGAGGAGCGCACATGCTACGAGGTGAGCATTGAGGCGAACACCGTAAACCTCACTGTGCAGAACGTGACATACACCACAACACAGCTCATATACAATATCCCAATGTTCTTCTCAAAGAGCTATACCCCCGCAACAAAGGGAAACGTCACAATCTACCTTAGTGAGAAACTCTTTGACTTTGCAAAGCCTGTAAAGGTCATTGTAAACGGTAACGAGGTTTTCAACGGCAAGGTGACACCTACGGTGAAAGCTATGGCAGAGAGCTGTGCCGAATATTTTGATCCCGAACGTGTATTCCCGGCCGAGATTACGGTAGACATCAAATGACCCTCTGCCGGCAATTTGCACAATGGCGTTTTTTTGACTATCTTCGTGCCCGCTATATAAACAGAACAAACCGATGAACCAGGAATACCCATCCACCCTGCTGGAGCGCGCCGTGAAGGAGTTCACGAAGCTACCGGGCATAGGACGCAAGACCGCTACACGTCTTGTGCTCCACCTGTTGCGCAAGAAAGAGGAGGAGGTTGCGGGATTCTCCGATGCTATAATCACACTCAAGCGCGAGGCCAAATACTGCAAGGAGTGCCACAGCATATCGGACACGGACATATGCCCAATATGCGCCAACCCGTTGCGCGACCACAGCCTCATCTGCGTTGTGGAGAACATACAGGATGTGATGGCTGTAGAGAACACCATGCAGTTTAAAGGAGTGTATCATGTTCTTGGTGGCGTCATATCACCCATGGACGGTGTCTCGCCAAGCGACCTGCACATAGGCAGCCTTGTGGAGCGAGTAGCGACTGGCGAGGTAAAGGAGATTATCCTGGCGCTGAGCTCGACAATGGAGGGCGACACAACCAATTTCTACATATACCGCAAACTGCAGCAGTTCGATGTGAAACTGTCTGTCATAGCCCGCGGAATATCCATTGGCGACGAACTCGAGTACACCGATGAGGTCACCCTTGGAAGTTCAATAATTAACCGCCGGCCATTCACCGGCAAAACAATATAACGTAATGAACAGAGACAACGTCTTGAAAGGCCTGAAATTCAATTTCATAACATCAATATTCGCTGCAATGATTGCCATTGCGGCATTTGAAACCGGCTACCTCACAAAAGGAGCACTCACACCATTCGTTGGCGTCGAGGGGCTATACTACATTGAGGTTACAGCCGTCATGCTCACAATTGCAATAATACCGCTTGCACTCAAACTATTTAGCCGCGCCATGAGCAAAAGCACAGAGCTGGACGACAGCGCATTCCTCAAGCTCTACAACAAGAAGAGCCTGCAGCGCATGTTCCTGCTCTTTGTATCACTTGTAATCAACATCTTCGTCTACTATGGCATAGAGTACGACGGAGCCATGTACTGCGCCATCCTCAGCTTTGGAGCACTCCTCTACAGCTACCCAACAGGCAAGGTTCTTGACGGATACCGCAATAACGAAGCAAAGTAAAAGAGACGGGCGATGAAGCTATCGGTAGTAATAGTCAACTATAACGTAAAGTATTTCCTCGAGCAGTGCCTCCACTCGCTTGAGCAGGCTGCAGCAGGAATAAGCCACGAAGTCATCGTGGTCGACAACGCATCGACCGACGGTTCCACCGCATATATAACCTCGCGCTTCCCGAACATCAAATGGATGGCCTGCAGGGAAAACAACGGATTCTCAAAAGGCAACAACATTGCCATAGCCCAGGCTAAAGGCGAATACATACTGATGCTGAACCCCGACACAATTGTCACAAAAGAGGCAATAGAAGGTTGTATGGAATTCATGGACGCACATGCCAATGCCGGAGCCTGCGGAGTGTACATGCTGCGCACCGACGGCACCTTTGCCCCCGAGTCGCGCCGTGCGCTGCCCACGCCATTCGTCTCATTCTGCAAGATGTCGGGCCTATCAAAACTATTCCCAAAGTCGCGCACATTCGGCCGCTATTATATGCAATACCTTGACAAGGAGAAGACAAACCCCATAGAGATAATATCGGGAGCATACATGATGCTGCGCAACAAGACAATCAAGAAGACCGGCGCACTTGCCGGGGACTTCTTCATGTATGGCGAGGATATTGACCTCTCCTATCGCATACTCAAAGCCGGCTACAGCAACTACTACCTGCCACTACGCATACTCCACTACAAGGGAGAGAGTACCAACAAGAGCTCTTACAGGTATGTACACACCTTTTACCGTGCCATGCAGCTTTTCTTCAAGAAGCACTACTCGCACTATTCACTGCTTGTGAGCCTGCCGATAAACATTGCCATTTGGACACGCGCCCTGCTTGCATACATTGGCAACCAGTTCATACACCGCAAGGTCATACAGGAACCCACCACCATGAACTGCATTGTGCTGGCCGGCAGCAAGGCAATTGACGAAATAAAGGAGATACTCGCCAACAGACATAAAAACGGCAGACACGCCTTTTTAGAGGCCAATGAGACGACAATGCCACAGGGGCACACAGGCGATGAGATAAACCTTGAGGGTTACGATACCGTAATATATGACACCGAAGCCTACAGCTACACAACAATACTCAAGTTACTAAACACCGGAAACGGCCGCCAAAGACCACGCCTTGGAACATACTCCACAAAAACAAAAAAACTCATAACCGAGGACCTTGTCTTCGATTATGACAGCATAAAGTCAAACAGATGAACACAACCTGGCTGAAAGACGAGTTGATATCCCTGCGTTCACCCGAGCCCGAGGACCTGGAACTGATGTACGTGATGGAGAACGACACAGCGCTGTGGAGCGTTGGCAACGCCACACTCCCCTATTCGCGCTACACCCTGCGTGAATATCTTGAACAGAGCCGTCAGGACCTCTTTTCCGAACGTCAGGCACGTTTTGTCATTGAACTCAAAGACGGAGAAGCCGCCGGCATGATAGACCTTGCCGATTTTGACCCGCTCAATAGCCGGGCCGAGGTATGCATTGGCCTGCTCGGCCAACACCGCGGCAAAGGAATTGCCACACGCGCACTGACACTGCTCGGCGAATACGCATTCAAAAAGCTGCATATAAACCAACTTTTTGCCTTTATCCCCGAGTGGAACAAAGAAAGTTTGGGACTTTTTGAGAAAAATGGCTTTAAAAAAAGCGCTCTGCTTAAACAATGGCAACGCACAGATAAAGGATTTTACAATGTATTTTTAGTACAAAAGCTCGCTAAATAGCCTATTCGGAGCCTAAAAATCAAAAAAAATCACTTTTTATTGAAAAAAAAACGCGAAAATGTTTGCAGATTCAAAAAAAAGCTATACCTTTGCACACGATTTGAGACGCAAACAACGTCAAGAACAAAAAAACACATATTGGTGCGTTAGTTCAGTTGGTTAGAATACATGCCTGTCACGCATGGGGTCACGGGTTCGAGTCCCGTACGCACCGCAGAAAAAATCTCCTAGATTGTTGCAGAACAACGATTTAGGAGATTTTCTTTTGCTCTCGGTCCTGATTTTGGCTACAATTTGACTACATTTTGATACTTTTTCGCCGTTTGAGATACTTGTAGGACCATTTTTGAGGGGTGTAATAACAAAAGAAAGAAGGCTTTCACCTTCTTTCTTTTTAGAACAAGTTGTCTCCATCTTTGTCGTTTGCAGCAGCAACCATTTCTGCATACTCGTTCAATGAACATTTTATATATCCTCTGAATTGAGTTTCAGTTTTATGCCCACTCACGTGCATCATTTCACCAATAGTGTATTTAGGAGTTCCGTCTGATTTTCTTGCGAGATACATATTAGTAATGCAAGTTCTTCTCGCAGTATGAGACGCTACCATTGCCCACTTTGGTTTTACACACTCTCCTTTCTCATTAATCTCAAACAGTTTTCTTCCTCCCTCCTTGTTTGTATATAAAGCGTGTTTTTCGTGTTTTTTTAGTATCGTTTTCTCTTTAACAGCAAGACTTGGGATAGAAACCGATAGCCTTTCACAAATATCCTTAATAGTTCTATCAATTTCAACTTCACAAATCTTCGGGACACAATAGTTGTATTTCTCTAACAAGGTTTCCAGTTGGTTGCCTACGATAGGGATACAGACCTCGTTCCCAGTCTTCTTTTGCTGAATATTGATTACTTTAACACCATTGGTTGTTGTGCTGAACCAATCAGGTTCAATCCTTCCATAATCACTAACTCGCTGTCCGATAAAGCAGCCAATAAGAAAAACATCCCTTACCTTTTCCTCAACGCCACTTAGTTTCATATCGTATAGCCCCCGCAGTTCTTCCGTTGTAAGATACACCTCGGTAGATTTATCTCTTTCTCTCACTTCTATTGTGTAATTTAGGTTTCTCGCACGAAAGTTTTCGTGAATACCTTCAATTTCAGCATCCTTGATTAACTTCTTGAAGTCTTTCATTAGTTTCTGAATACTTGTCTTATTTAAGTCGTCATTCTCCAAGTAAGTTATAAACCTGTTAATTAGTGCTTGATTAATTTCATCCCAAGAAAAAGGATATTTTTTGTGAAAATCCAACACTTTACTCACTACTTGCCTCCAATGCTGTATTGTGCCTTCTGCATAGAGTTTGTTTTTCACAGTTCGCCTCTCGCCACATTCCAGTTCTTTAATGTAGTTTTTGGCATACTCCTTAAACTTCTTTCTCCTTTCGCTCTCCAACTTAGACTTGGTCTCCTCTCTCTTAATCATTTTCTCTCTATCTTCGTGAAGAACGACATTTTCAATGAGTTTTTCAGCTTCCTCTTTTGTGCATTTATGATACTTCCTCAAAACTTTTAATCCTTTTTCTATCTCTTGGATTTTATGAGTATAGTTCATACTATCAAGAAAGTTTGCTTTCTTCCTTTCGGTTTTAGAGGCTTCAAGCCATTTCTTTATATCAACTTGCATAAGCAGGTTGAAGTGTGTTGGTTTGCTTCCACACCTTATTAATGTGTGCAACTCTGCTTTCCCTTCCGTCTTATTACTTCTAATGTTTATATTCATATCAACTTGCTTTTGCGATTACAATTCCACTTACTTCCGCTTCTTCTACATCTTTTAGAGAATACATCTTCTTCCTTCCTCCTAATGGCATTTTCGCAATTTTTCCTTGCTTCTCCCAGTTGTGAAGGGTGTCTGGTGTAATGTTCCACCTCTTGCATAACTCCCCAGTTGTCAATAAAGGAGTGTCCGTAATAGGAGAGTAGTTCTTTTCATCCCAGATTTCTTCAAACGCTTCTCTTACAATTCCCTTGATAAAATACCTTGCTTCTTCCAACAAGCCGTCCAAACCCCTCATTCCGATGGGATTGTTGGACAAATTAATTAATTCTGTTCTCATATCATTATTTTTTATAAACTCCAATAAAATAGGATTGAAAATTGGACTTATCTTTCTGTCGTCCAACTCCTTAACCCTTCATATTAAATATAACAAAACCTGAAAAAAATGATGAAAAAAAGACACTTTTTTACAAAAAAACTTCATTTTTTTTGCTGATTTTCATCTATAACTTACCCTTCCGTATCCATCTCCAAAGTATCAATATGAACTGAAATGGGAGCGTCAGACTATACCCGATATATATGAGAATAGCCTCTATATCATACACCACAGATTTGATAGCCATCCCCACCCCGAAGTTCTCATACATCCATTTTATGCGTGTAATATTTAGCATATGGCGAACTCCTTCTTTAATCGTTTTACCGTGCTTTCCGATACTTCTGTTAGTCTAGCAACCTTTCTTATTGGATAACCCGCCTTCAAAAGTTTCAACACCTCCTTGTATTCTTCTTTCTTTGTCTCAACTGGTTTGCGATAACCTTCTTTTCTACCAAGACCCGACTTGCCTGTTTCTGCAATGTGTTTATCAACATAGACCTTTCTGCCAGACTGCAAGCGATAGTGTATGCTCTCTCTTTCCATCTGGGCACAAGTTCCCAGAACGGCTATCATAATAGTGAGGTAAGGATTTTCTTTGCCGTCATATCCGTAAATGGAGATACCCTCCTTTTGAAAAAAGATATTCAGATGCTTCTCCTTGCAAAAGCGGATATTTGCGAGGACTTCATCTACATTTCTACCGAGACGACTTAACTCCGATAGCAACAGTACATCTATCCCCTCATCTATACAATAAGTCAAGCATTCTTGCAGGACTGGACGCTCGTGGTTCTTCTTTGCTCCGCTGATATGCTCCTCAAAGGTTTGGCATATAGTCATTGAGTTTCTGCTGGCGTAATCTGTCAGGTCTATCACTTGTCTCTCGGTTGATTGTCTGTCTCCTGTTGAGGATACACGAGCGTATATCGCTGCTCTAATATCTGTCGTAGTCATATATGGGTTCATTTTAATGTTGGGTTCAAATAAGTCTTGTAGGGTCATTTGAACCTATTGTTTTTTGTGTTCAGTTCAAACAAAGAGTTATTTGGTCTCATTTGGGTTGTTGTCTCCTGCTTTCAATATACTCTCCTTTATTTCTGTTATGTCAATAATCATTACTAACCGTCGTTCAGGGTTTATATCATCCAATATGCCGTCTGTTATACAGCAAGCAAATAATTCTCGCTTTACATTATTATCATCCATCGTATTGTTTTGTTAAACATTTTTGTTATGCAAAGGTAAATAATAATTATTATAATTCATTGGTCCTCAACGAGTTAAATTGGTCCAAAAAAAATAAAAAAGTCAAGTGGATGTCCAAATCGGACATCCTCCTGACTAAAAACGGACTAAAAAGTTTATGGTTATTGTATAGTAATATTTAATATCGCTGATTATCAATCATTTATAATAGCAACTTGCCCAAGAACCTCTAATTTAATATGTATTGGAGGGGCAAATCCTCTTCTCCCCACATCTCCTGTTCATCATAATCAAGTTGCATTTCATTATGGGAGGGAGCGAGTTGCGTTAGCGTGTGATACCTTGAAAGCAACTTCTGATAGACCTGCAACCACCCGTTATATCCAGTTTTGTAATCATCTTCTTCAAATACACAGCGGGTGTTGAAATACTCGTTTAGGTCGGTTATCTCTACCTCATTCTCTATATCACAGTTATCATCTACCATCCACTCGTCTATACGAAAGTATGTTTGAGTTGAAAGTGCCGCCGTGTATGCGTATAGTTGTCTTGATGACCGAGACCCGTAGATATTACCATCTCTATCTATCCATTTGGTAAAGTCCTCTGTTATCTTGCCACCGTGCTTTTGAGTAAAACACCATTGACCTATTAACTCTACGGCATAGTCCATCAGACGCTTCGCTTTAACCTCATCGCAAGCAACACGCACCCCGTATATAACTCCGTCCTCATACTGCAAAGGACGGTTAAACAATATTTGCAAACATTTCTTTTTCATATCAATAAATTCTTTTGTATATAATATTTATGGGAGATAACAACAATAGTAATAGTTATCTTTTTTATCCTTGTATATAATAATGTCGTCGTCTTGTTGTATAGAGATAAGAGTGAAAAAGATAACTATGCTTTATTTGTTTTCTCCGAAAGAAGTCTTTTATATTCAAAGTATTGTTTCCTTCCTATGTTATCTCTATTATCCAAGAGAAACTTATATGCGTCGTCAAACATAAAGCACTTAATCATTCTTTTCATTGTAGTAATAGGTTTTTCCTTTGTTAGAGGATTATTGTTTGAGCAGAAGTAAAAGACATTATTCTCATCCAAGTATTTCTTTAATGTCCGAAGAGAAACTTTGTGGTTATCCTTGCTTGCATCATAATATTGTTGTATCAAAATAAGATTATCTTCGACTGACAGAGCACTGTCATACATTGAGAGAATTTGGTTGGTATAATGCTCCTTTGCTTGCCGCTTCCAATGAACCCTCTTTCCATTCTCATCATATTCCTTTACCTTGAATCTTTTCTTTATCGTATAAGGACTATACGCACAGAGTGGGTTGTGCATCTCTGCGACTACTGTATTAAAGATAAATTCTCTGTCTATCGTATCCACGGCATCATTTGTAAAATACTTCAAGAAGCACTTGCAAGTCAGCACGAGCAGTTCTTCCAATGTGCAGTCTGGATACATCTGGTGAATCAGAGAGCAATTTATGGTCAATTTCTTCCTCCGTCCTTCTCCGTCGTGGAATGTATTGCAGACATAGTAGTCTCCATATTTGTGATAGAATGAACCATCAACCAGTTTTCTTAACAGACATTTATAGTCATTCCAGTAGTAGAAGGTATTGTCTTCATCATCTGGCATACTCTCTTTGAGCAGCACTTTGTCTATGGGATGAAGGTTAATGAAACTCTCGAATGTGCCCTCAACTGCAAGGAAATCACACATAGTATCGTATTCGTCGTATGATAGTTTTATGTCAAACCTCCGACATACCTCCACCTTCGGTAAGTAAGAGTCAATCAGTCGGTCGAAATCCGACTTCTTGTAGGCGATGCTGTTGTTGGTTATGGGTTTGTTAGTTCCTGCGATGTTTTGGACAGCGGAAAATGAGACCGAATCAACCATCTCCTTATCGAGACAACCTGTCCTCTCCAATATGATGTGGGCGATGGCGTTATATTCTGCCTTGCTCTTAATCTCTTTGTTTAGCATATATCCCAATCGATAACGCTCCCCATTTTGTGAAGAGAAGGTCTCGTAATAGAATGTCGGGATGAGTTGGGTCTGCTCCAAAAATTGAGTCAAAGTTGGAGGGTTGTGTTTTCCATCTACATCTATCATAACAACTTGTGTTGATACAAGCGTTTTATGACCATCATTTAGGGTGTTGTCCATCTTTGCACGATAGGTATGCCCTTTTTCAAGATATTCTATCAGTGTAGGTAGGTCTGTTTCTTTTTCGAGCCATTTGATTTGTCCGAATTCAGCGTTCGTGGGTTTCGTTGCCGAACCTTTACTGCTAATCTGGTATTTCATATAAAATAAAAGATGCCCCCGAAAGCGGTTCTTCCCCAACCACTAACGAGAGCATTATATTTCATTTTGTATCGTGGGGGAAGCACTCTTCCCTTTATTTATGCAAAATAGATTTTGGTATTTTGAGAGATTATTCCAGTTAGTTGTTAAAGGTCGATTCTTCTGTGCGGAAAAGAGCACAGACAGAAGAAGGCAACATAACTGATTATACATAAATACATTATACAATAATAATTATTATTTGCTATGAGTAATGTATTAAAGGTGAAAATCGCAGGTCAGCGTGTAAGATACCAAGTTTCAAAAGTAACATTTAATGAAAACGACCTGTTGAAAGCGAATGCGTGGAGATGGGACAACGAAAGAAATGCCCTTTATCCCAACGACAATAAATTGGATATAATCAGAGATTATGAGACTTTTGATTGTGCCGATATTGGTGTTGCTATCCGAACTAATGGCGAGATATACTATGAGTTGGGTAACTCAAAGGGCAAGATAATGAAGGATAATGCGAATGTGCTATCTGCTCTAACCCATCCTATATTGAATGCTATTGATGATGCCAATGAAAGAGAGGGTCTGACCCTTGTAAGTGCAGATGTGTTTGACAACGAGAATACTATCTATGAGTATATCATAGAGGTCGGCGATAAGGATTTTGATGAAGCACTGTTGGAGATAATCACCATCAACGACCCTATTACGAACGAGGAGTATATCGTAGAGTTGAGATATGATGGTAAGAAAATGATTGGCGGGACAGATGGACTATCGTTTAGAGAACCTGCAAGCGACAAATCAATGTTTATGCTCCATATGCCCAAAGATTATGCCGATGCTCTGGGTCTTGGAGAGAGCAAGAAACTGGGAAACATATTGAGATTTGGAGACTTTATCAAAGAGAACGACGGAAAGAAACCTATCAATAAGGTCAAGTCAGTGAAGGACGGTTATGTAAAACTCCGCGAAGATTACATACACTCCTTTATAGACGAACACGAACGAGGAGTAGAACCAGAAGAAGAGGAATAATCACCTTCAATACATAAAACTATCTTCATTATGCAACCACTGTAATGTTAGACATTATAGTGGTTGTTTTTTGGGTCGATGAAAAAATATCTCAATGGATTTTCTACAAATTACAACTTTTGAGGTTAAAATCGGTAAATTATGGTAACAGAGAAACAAGAACGTACCGTTATTCACCTTGAAATAGACGCAGAGCATCACTACTATGGTTCGGTCAAGGTATATTGTACAACCACTTTGGCAAAGAGAAAATCAGCATCGGTTATAAGAGTCTTGCGAACTTCGGCATTGTGCCCGACAAACCCTATCTCAATAAGTATTGCACTATCCGTAAGGTTTTTTTGCTAACCGTCCCGAAGGCGGAATTGGCGACATTAGATAACGCTGACAAATATTTTTTCACACACAGGAGTCCAACGATACAATATATTTTGTATCTTTGATACGGAAAATACTAAAACCACTGAAAAAGAAACAGATATAGCGATTTAATTTACATATATTTAGATAATTGAGTCTTTGACTCTTGTTCCGTCTGTCGAAAATCCCCAAGTAAACATTGCACTGGAACAGGTTTTGAAGGTTCACACCCTATGGGTGTGGACTGTTCGTACTTGTTTGCGTGCAAAAGGAATGGGGATTCCTCGACAGAGTAGATAAGTCAGCAGTTACACCCATTCTTTGTATCCAATGGTATAGACGATTTATCCGAGCATCGGTCAAAGCGGATAATTTCCCGAAGTCTATGCCTACCAATCCCAAATCAACCCAAATAGTCTCACGCAAGCGAGTTGCCGACCACGGCGAGGTCTTTACCGCCGAGAGGGAGGTTAAAGCAATGTGCGACCTTGTGAAGCAGGAGACCGAGCGTATTGAGTCCCGTTTTCTTGAACCCGCTTGCGGTCAGGGTGCGTTTCTTGTTGAGATTCTGCACCGCAAACTCACTATTGTTTCCTCCCGTTACCGTAAGAAGCAGAACGAGTGGGAGCGTTATGCAGTTCTCGCTGTGAGTAGTCTTTATGGCATCGACATCCTCGCCGATAATGTTGCTCTGTGCCGCCGAAATCTTTACGACATTTTCTACGCCGAATATACTACACTCTTTTCAAAAACATCGAAGGAGGAGTGTTGCCGTACGGTGCGCCATATCCTTTCTCTCAATATTCTTTGGGGTGATGCGCTTACCCTTGAACTTCCCGACGACAGCAAGCGACCCATTGTCTTTGCCGAGTGGAGCGATACGGGCAATGGTATGTTCAAACGCCGAGACTACACAATGGCAAACCTACTGCAAAGCACACCAATGGACGGTCCAAATCTCTTTTCAGACCTAGGCGAGCAAGCATTTATCCCCAACCCCATCGGAGAATTTCCACCGATACATTTTCTAAAACTTGGAGCAGATGAAAACGAACTATAATCCCGATGTGCTGACTTGTCTGGCAAATTTGAGTAACGATGAGGTCTTTACTCCCCCTGTGGTCGTAAACAAAATGCTCGATATGCTCCCCACAGAGTTGTGGAGCAACCCCGATGC
Organism: Bacteroidaceae bacterium; assembly: GCA_045644005.1. Lineage (GTDB taxonomy): Bacteria > Bacteroidota > Bacteroidia > Bacteroidales > Bacteroidaceae > HGM04593. Next base: position 14,029 of record JAZRGF010000217.1, read on the forward strand.
TCGTTTCCTTGACCCCGTGAGCAAGACAGGCGTATTTCTGCGTGAGATTGCCAAACGACTGATGGAGGGGCTTGCGGAGCAGATTCCTGATATTCAGCAGCGTGCTGACCATATCTTCGGTAAGCAACTCTATGGTCTTGCTATCACCGAACTAACAGCCCTTATGTCCCGCCGTTCGGTCTATTGCTCAAAGTTTGCCAATAGTAGATACTCTTTATGCTCGTGCTTCAACGACGAGCAAGGTAATATCCGCTACGAACCCACTGCACATACTTGGCTGAATGGTCGTTGCCGTTACTGCGGTGCAAGTCAAGATGTCTATGACCGAGGTGGAGAGTTGGAGTCTCACGCATATAGATTTATTCACACCGATAACCCACAGAAACTTTTTCCCGATATGAAATTCGATGTTATTATAGGCAATCCACCATATCAGTTGAATGATGGAGGTGGTAGTGGTTCAAGTGCCATACCTCTATACCATAGATTCGTTGAACAAGCAAAAAAACTAAAACCAAGATTCTTATCAATGATTATTCCCGCTCGTTGGTATTCAGGAGGAAAAGGTCTTGATGAGTTTAGAGATAGTATGCTAAATGACAAGCATATTAGAAATCTAATAGACTTTTTTGATTCAACGGAATGTTTCCCTGGTATTGATTTGTCGGGCGGAGTATGCTACTTTTTATGGGATAGAGATAATGAGGGATTATGTAAAGTAACCTCTATTAAGCAGGGAGAGCGAACTGTTTTATCACGCCCTTTGTTAGAAAAAGGATGTGATACATTTATTCGCTTTAACGAATCTGTTTCAATTCTTAATAAAGTTCACAATAAAGATTTTGTAAGTATAGAGGGTGTTATAAGTGCGAGAAAACCATTTGGAGACATTATCCCTGACACTTCGTTAGACAAAGGCGTTCTTGTGTATGCCTATCCCAAGAATGGACACATATCACGACACCTTATTCGTCAAAATAATCATTGGGTAGATAAATACAAAGTGTTTATTGCCAAAGCATATGGAGAACGAGGAGCATTCCCTTATTTGGTATTGGGCAAACCTTTTGTCGGAGAACCCCTAACCTGCTGTACCGAAACATATCTCGTATTGGGTACATTTGATAGTAAAGTCCAAGCAGAGAATTTGGTTAGTTATATCAAAACTCGTTTTTTTAGATTCTTTGTATTATACAAAAAGAATACTCAAAATGCTGCTCGTGGAGTTTATTCGTTAGTACCAATGCAGGACTTTTCCGAATCGTGGACAGATGAGAAGTTGTACGCAAAATATGGGCTGACCGATGATGAAATCGCTTTTATCGAATCAATGATACGCCCTATGGAGTAATATGCCCTACAAGTAATTGTGTATCAGCGAACAAAATTAGTTATTTATTGATAACTTGCACACTAAAAATTTGCAAACCACCCATAGTCAGTTGTAGTTTTGTAAAAAACAATATTTTATGATATTAAAGATTACAGCGCAGGTTATTGGCAATATAGTTATTGCAAAACCAATTATGGTTAAGAAGCAGGCGAATACAATATGCTTGTATCGTGATGAAGAAACAAAGGATTTGATGATTTCTATTAGTAAACGCCTAAAACATCCAGAATTATCAATTCCCCTATTCGAAATGCAAGATGGAACTCCCCAAATCTCTATTCAACATTCAGAGGAGGAAGATGAGATGTTGCGATTGATAAAACACATTGAGTCGTTCGGCGGATTTGATAAACATATAAATAAAATCCTATGGGAGTACTCAAAATATGAATGGATAAAAGAAAATGACGATACAATTATTTCACCACTATCTTCCATACATCGAGAGAAAAATGATAATACGGGCAAACCTTCTATTATTACTGATAGATGGCTACAAGACACTGTCATATACTCGGATATGATGAAAGATTTATATATACCGTTTTCATTTTTCAGAGAAGGAAGCAATTACTTTAATGAGGAAAAGTATGTAATGGCATTCGCATCTTATTATTGGATGCTCGAGTATTTTTTTGTATCTAAAATAGGATATGGAATAAGCAATAAAGCACACAAAGATTATCTATGTCTTAATACTTGTCTGCGAGCAACATTGGCAGACCTAAAAGATTTGAATGATGCGAACTTGGAATGGCTTCAAGCAGAATTAAAACGACGCTGTAAAAAATATGATGAAGAAGGACTGTTGTATGTAATAAATCAATGTCGCAATGAATTATTACATACGCCAAAAAAGAATGCAGAGAAGCGTGCTTTTAATGAGTATAAATACCGAGCATTAGCGTTTATCTCAATGAGTCTATGCCTAAATGTTCAAATGAAAATGAGATTATTGCCGTTTGTAAGAAATGACAACAAAGAAGAATTCTTATCACATACTCCCAAAGAACGAAAAATAAAACAATAAACTTTATGTCACAAACCTTCTTTCCACGCCGTATAGAGGCGAACCCGATGATATATGCCTACGAGGATACCGCTCCGCAGTATCGTGGACTGCTTAAAGTAGGATATACCGCCATTGATGTACAGAAACGAGTAGCACAACAATATCCAACCCTGCGACCTGGGGCATTACCCTACCGCATTGTGTTGGAAGAACCCGCTATGCGTGGCGACGGAACATCGTTTACCGACCACGAGGTGCATCGTGTGCTTCGTCAGATGGGCGTGGAGAATCCCGAAGGTGAGTGGTTTAGATGTGATGTAAAGGAGGTGAAGGTGGCAATTCGTGCTATCCGCAATCCCTCGGTGATAGAGTTCAACCGCACCGAGACATTTGGTATGCGCCCAGAACAGGCGGATGCCGTCGGCAAAACAAGCAGTTACTTCCGTGCCTACCGAGCAGAGAACAAGGGTCGCACCCCCCACTTCCTATGGAACTGCAAGATGCGTTTTGGTAAGACATTCGCCGCATATCAGTTGGCAAAGAGTATGGATTGGAAACGTATCCTTGTATTGACATTCAAACCCGCTGTGCAGAGTGCGTGGGAGGATGACCTACGCACACACATCGACTTCGAGGGATGGCAGTTTATCTCCCGCACAACCGAACTAACCTACGAGACCGCCGACCGCAATCGACCAATTGTCTGCTTCGGTTCGTTCCAAGATTATCTCGGCAAGAGCAAGGCGGGCGGAATCAAGGCGCATCACGAGTGGGTACACGCCCTAAATTGGGACTGTGTAATTCTAGATGAGTATCACTACGGAGCGTGGCGAGACAATGCCAAAGACCTGTTTGAGAACGAGGACAAGCGTGAGCAAGCGTACGCCACAGGTGAAGGTTTGGACTTCTTCGACGAGGGCGATATGCCCATCACGACGGGAGCGTATCTCTACCTATCGGGAACGCCATTCCGTGCAATCAATTCGGGCGAGTTTATCGAGGAGCAGATATATAATTGGACTTACTCTGATGAGCAACGAGCAAAAGCAGAGTGGGACAACACAAAGGGTGATAACCCTTACGCCGCACTGCCCCGAATGGTGATGATGACCTATCAACTACCCGACGAGTTGCAGATGGTCGCTTCGCAGGGCGAATTCAACGAGTTTGACCTAAATATCTTCTTCTCGGCAGAGGGTGAGGGTGAAGATGCCCGTTTCGTATATGAAGATGAGGTACAGAAATGGTTAGACCTTATTCGTGGCGCATATACCGAGAACATTGTTTCAGACCTCAAATTGGGTAAGCAAAGACCGCCGATGCCGTTCTCTCACGCACCGTTGTTGGCATCACTGACACATACATTTTGGTTTTTGCCTTCGGTTGCCTCGTGTTGTGCGATGCGTAATCTGCTCGCCGAGCGTCAAAACAAGTTCTATCACGACTACAAAGTTGTGTTAGCGGCAGGAGTAAAGGCAGGAATCGGTGTCGATGCTCTGCCTCCTGTATTGAAGGCGATGGGAAATCCGATAGAGACAAAAAGCATCACGCTCTCGTGCGGCAAACTCACTACTGGCGTATCCGTGAAACCGTGGTCGGGAATCTTTATGCTCCGCAACTCATCAAGTCCCGAAACATACTTCCAAGCAGCGTTCCGAGTACAAACGCCGTGGACTATCCGTAACGCTGATGGTCTCTCGCCAAACAAGGTGGACATATTGAAGGAGGAGTGCTATGTTTTTGACTTTGCTCCTAATCGTGCGTTGAGGCAGATTGCCGATTATAGTTGCCGACTGAATGTTGAGGAGAGCAACCCCGAAAAGAAGGTCGAGGAGTTCATCAATTTCTTGCCCGTGTTGGCATACGATGGTAGTTCGATGAAGCAGATAGACGCGGCGGGCATCCTCGATATAGCGATGAGCGGAACTTCGGCAACCCTATTGGCACGCCGTTGGGAGAGTGCCTTGCTTGTGAATGTGGATAATGACACGCTCCGCCGATTGATGGGTAATAGCGATGCTATGGCGGCATTGATGAGCATTGAGGGTTTTCGTAACCTCAACCAAGACATCGAGACCATCATCAACAAATCGGAAAAGGTCAAGAAGGCAAAGAAAGAAACCCCCGACGAGGATATGACCAAAGAGAAGAAGAAGGAACTAACAGAGGAGGAGAAGGAGTATAAGAGTCTCCGCAAGCAAATACAGGAGAAACTTATCAAGTTTGCGACTCGTGTACCCGTCTTTATGTATCTGACCGACTACCGAGAGCGTAGTTTGAAGGATGTAATCACACAGTTGGAACCAGGCTTGTTCAAAAAAGTGACGGGATTATCGGTGAAGGACTTTGAACTGCTTGTGTCGCTCGATGTATTCAACTCGGCACTGATGAACGATGCCATCTATAAGTTCAAGCGTTATGAGGATTCGTCGTTGGAATATGTAGGTATCAACCGTCACGAGGGTGAGTCAATCGGTTTGTACGACACGGTGCTATCTTCCGCCGACTATCAGCAGACCTTCGTAAACCAAGCATAGCAGAAAAATCTTAATGGTTATTTAGCGCCCCCCGTAAGAAGTGATGCTACAAACAAAATGACCAAACATAGGTCTGCGTATTTGAGGGTAATTACCCCATTAGTATGGACCAAAAAGAAACCAGTACGCCCCGCAAACGAGTTCCAAAGAAATTTGGGACTCGTTTTTGTTTGTGTTTGCTTGACAAAGGCTCTCTGATTTATTATTTTTGCAGTAACACATTTCTATTAAGAAATAACGTTAACCAATTACCAACAGATATTTACCATAAAATTGAACAACAAAACATTATACTGTACAAATCGAGTGATGGCAATATAAAGGTATCTTTGTTTGCACGTGATGGTTCTGTATGGTTAAACCAATCACAACTTGCAGAAGTTTTTACCACCTCTGAACAAAGCATTAGTTCTACCATAAACAATATATTGAAAAACAACTAATTATATCTAAGTTCAGTTATTAAGTATTATTTAACAACTGCCTGAAATTAAGAATATGACACAAAAACAATCTTTACAGATATTTGAAGATAGAAAGATACGCACCATATGGGATGATGAGCAAGAAAAGTGGTATTTCTCCATTGTAGATACGGTTGAGATACTAACGGAATCCAAAGATGCAACAGCATATTGGAGAAAGTTAAAACAGCGTCTTAAAGCAGAGGGAAATGAAACCGTGACAAACTGTCACGCTTTCAAAATGCGTGCTCTTGATGGCAAAATGCGTTTGACAGACGTTGCTGATACCGAACAACTTTTTCGCCTTATACAGTCTATCCCTTCGCCAAAAGCAGAACCGTTCAAACAGTGGATGGCACACGTTGCAAGCGTGCGTATAGACCAAATGCAAGACCCTGAACTATCCATTGAGCAAGCGATGGTGGATTACAAGCGTTTGGGTTATTCTGACGCTTGGAT
>JAZRGF010000218.1:0-5729 GCA_045644005.1 Bacteroidaceae bacterium
GTTCCGGAAGTAAAAAAGCAATTCACCTGACTATGATTACGACGTATGGCCTGACTGAAAATCCCTATGCTCAAACGGTACAGAATTGTATTACAATGGACGACCTTTTTCTGTCCTGACCTATTATAAAGAACAAAAAAAGAACCACCTTACTCATAACTCTTCACTATGGGTTTGGTGGTTTAATAGTTCATATACTTTCATCAATGAAACTCGTCTCAAAGATTACCAGTATAGTTATATTCTTCCAATAAAATATAGACGCTCAATCTCCTCCGTTATATTCGTTCGCACCAACTGCGCCGACAGCAAACATTACTCCAACGGAATGTCGGGGTGCTGTACCGACAACGGCAAGTCGCCCTGTGAGAGATAGAACATATACAGCACAACCTGCTCTGTTCCACAACTCTCGCCGCGGTGTACGGCATCGACCATCTCCACCACAACATCGCCTGCGTGCAGAACGGTAGTCTTGCCGTCCTGGCCAATGATTTTGAGTTCGCCCTGTACAAGTACGCCGTGATTCATCGAAACATGGTGATGCCAGCCCAACTTCTGGCCGCGAGGGATAACGAATTTCACTGCCACAAGTTCGGGACGTCCCTGTGGGTAATCGGGCTGTTCCACACCGTTCCAACTTTGGCTGGTACGCAAGAGTTCGGTAGTCTCAACGCATGCAACGGAATCATCCTTGCCACAAGAGAAAAGCATTCCAATGCCACAGCAAACCACCACAGCAAGTGCCATAAATTTAAGAATCTTCATACGCTTTAAAAGATATTTTATAATGACTATGCTACAAAATTACACCTACATTTCAAACTATCAAAAAGTGCGCGCACAAATAGCGCGTGGCATCCATAAAAGTTTTCCCGAATTATGCAAATATCAGTAAACTGTTCATACACAACCGATTTTAACATTCAAAACTTTCAACATATCTTTGCATCACCGAAAGCAGTTCTGGTGAAAGAAAATCCAATTGTTCAATCTACTTGAATTTCATCTGCTATAAGTAATGTAAAACCTTACTTCCGGAATACTAGAAAGAGAAAGGATAAGTGAATTTCCTGTTTTTTCTTTGATTTGAGCCAAAGAACTCCTATCTTAGTAAACCTAATTCGTTACCGCTTAAAAAACGGTTTTAAGATAACCATCATAACAATCCTATCGATTACCCTGATAGGATTTCTTATGCAAAAGAACCTGAAAAACACGACAAGACATGACAGACTCACAACTTATATTCGGGATACTACAGAATGACGAGCGTGCCTGGAGGCACATCTGCCGTGAGATGAAACCCGGCTTCGTTTCAATTCTTGGACAGACATTCTCTGTTGACAAGGTTTCCAACGAGGATATTGAGGATATCTTCCAAGAGTCACTGATTGTGCTGATGCAGAAGGTAAAGAGTGGCAAAGTGACCTGCTCACATGATGGTGCCTTGTTCAGTTATCTTGTTCAGGTCGGTAAGTTGACGGCATGTAACCAGATACGTAAAAAGAGGGAACTTAATTTGGACGATGAGGTTACCTTTTCGCTCCAGCTACATAATATAGAAGATGACGGGATAGCGGTAGATGAGAAACAACAGGCGCAGAACGACCTTTTGGACAAGTTGTTCAACCGCATTCCCTCGGAGTGCAGCACGCTACTCAAACATTTTTATTGGAACCACAAGCCCATGGACGAGATTGCAAGCATTTTGGGTATGCGGAATGCCGACTCCGTCAAGAGCAAAAAGAATAAGTGTATGAACAGAATCAAGGAAATAGCAGCCAGAATCATTGAGAATGATGAGTTTGCAGAGGAAGTTGTCCGCAATGCCATTGAGAGAGCCGCACTGAGAGAGCTGATAGAGGAGGAGAGAATCCATGCCGACAGCGGTCACTGCATGGCGGCATTAGACATAGAAGAGAAGGACGGGGAGTAATGAGGAAAAAACTTGACAGACTTTCTTACTTCACTGCCACAGCATTGTTCAGCCTGTTGGCGCTCCTGTTCTTGGCCGTGTTCGTTACCTCGCTCGGTAAGAACGCCATTGATATATGGGTCAGAATAGGATGGGACTGGAAGCATGCCGGCAATTACGTGGGACAGTTTGCGGGATTTGCAATATACATAGTCTTTGCCATCGTACTTTCAATACTCAGAATCGGCCACAACCTGAACTGGTTCATGAAGTTCACCCATGAGCTGACCCACACGCTCATGGCTCTGCTGTTTTTTAAGAAGATCAACGAATTTGTGGTCAAAGGCAAGGAGTGCTATGTAAATTACAAGGTGGGCAAATATGGAATTGGTTATACACCTATCACTCTGTCGCCATATTGCATACCCATATATACATTCATGATATTCCCATTCCGCTTTACCGGCGATTACCACTATATGATATTCTTTGATGCGTTGATTGCATTTTCCTATGCCTTCCACCTTCACTCATTCATAAAGCAGACACGTTTCACACAGCCGGATATTGAGAACTGCGGCATTGCAAGGTCTGTTTCCTACTTGGCATTCACTCACCTTGCAGTAGCGTCTCTCATTCTTGCAACTCCCAAAGGTGGCGTGCTGAAGGCATTTGCCAGAGTTTTTTTTGAATATCCCATGCAAATACTCACTGACCCATCGGGGTGGGTAAAAGAAATTATAAATTATTTTTCGTTCTAAGCGGTTACCTTTTCTTTGTAATGACATTATAGAGTGAAAACAATTTTAATAACACTCTAAAATTTCAACATTATGAAACGTATTTTATTGCGAATAATCTCAGTTATTGCGGCCATTGTTTTGATTGGCATGCTCCTCCCGCAGAACCTGAAGATGCCAGTTGTGGGAGCCGACAGCAATGACTACAACCACCAGACCTTCTGGTACGAGGGCTGGGGTACATCAATTGTACACAAGGGTGTGGATGTGTTTGCAAAGCGTGGGACAAGCGTCCATTCCGCGACTTGGGGAGTGGTGCTTGCGACTGCCGAACGTGGCAAGGGTGGCAAGTTCGTTGTTATACTTGGCCCAAAATGGAGATTGCACTACTATGCTCATTTGGACGAGATAAGGACCAAGCCTTTCTCCTTTGTCACGCAGGAGAGCGAGATTGGCACTGTGGGTAATACCGGCAATGCCATTACCACACCGGCGCATCTGCACTACGGCATAGCAACCATGATACCCTACCCCTGGCGAATTGACGACGCACCGCTCGGGTGGCAAAAGATGTTTTATTTGAACCCCATTGATTATTTGCGATAAAGTCATTTCATACAGCCACACAGCAACTTCATACAGTCGCCCCCCAAGAACGTTTTTACTATATATTTTTTACATTTCCTTTGCACGGAACCCTGATGAACAAGCACAACAAATATTCACAGACCATAAAAGAAAAACTGAAGAAAAGCCTATGGAAGTGGGCTGCCATCATTGCCATGATTACATTGTCGTGCATTGCAATATCAAACACCCACAACAGCATAGCCAGCGACCCGCACAACGTAAAAAAGATTACAGGACTCGACCTGCCCGAAATCATACACACCTACAGCGAGGACAACCTGGAACGTGGAGCTTCGCGTTGGGACTGCTTCATTCACCGCGCGCAGTTTGCAAGTGAGATATCGGCCGACTGCATACGCGAACTGGACAACCGTTGCAAGACCGACAGCATCCACTGGGACAAGAGTGCAGATGGCACAGGCTACATATACACCGATGATGCCTGGGAGCATGGAGAGTTGTACAGCATCACCTGCCACGTTTACAAGAACCACTCGGTAGTCACATATTATGTAGACGAATTTGAGGGTTGCTTAACCTTTATGCTTGGCCTCACAGTCATTGCATTTTCTGTAATCTGGGGCATAACACTTATAATTGCAACAGTACGTAGGAGAAGAGAAAGATGAAAAAGAAAGTCATACTGTTGCTCCTGGCAACTATGCTGGCAGGAGGTGTGTTCATGCACCACAAAGGATATGACCGCAGGATTGTCAGGAAGATACGCTATAGCATCCAACTATACAGCAAACCCGCAAATGTGGCAGAGGGGAACTACCAGGCTCTGTTCAATGACAGGAACAACAAGCATCTGGGCTCAGCCAAAAAGTTGGGTATAAAGCAGCCCCTGAAGAACAGGAGCGAAGCCGAGGGTGTAAAAGGACACCTTGTAAATATCAAAAGCAACAGGCACTACAAGATTGACAGGCTTACCCACTCTATCCCCTATTTGACGCCGGGCGCAGCCCGACTGCTTGACATGATTGGAAAGAATTTCCAGGATTCATTGAAGAGCAAAGGCCTGCCTGTAGCCAAAATAATTGTCACCTCGGTATTGAGGACGCAGGATGACATTAAACGGTTGCAGAACTCGGGTAATCCTAATGCCACCGCCAACTCGGCCCACTGCCATGCCACCACGTTCGACATCACCTATGCCAGGTTCGAGAGGAGCGGGAATCTGTTGCCGGGCAAAACAGTACAGACCGGAACGCTAAAAAGAGTCCTTGGTGAAGTTCTCCTTGATTTGAAAAAGCAGAAGAAATGTTACGTTAAGTATGAGGTAAAACAACGCTGTTTTCACATAACGACAAGGATGTAAGGAAACAAAAACAGCGACCCTGCCGAGTCGGGGTTTTCTATAAAGTGTTCCGGTCTATTATTTTACCAACACCTTCTTGCCATTGATGATATATATACCTTTGACAGGCTTCAACACCTTGCGGCCCTGGAGGTCGTAGATGGCATTTTCATTTACGTTTTCAGTCTTCACCTCCTCAATTGCAGTTGTACCGGGGAAACGGAAGCTGTAAGAAGCAGTCTCCTGTGAGTCCTCGGGTGCAGGCAGATATGCCTTGTTGGCATTGTTGAGGAATGCAGTGCCATCATCCTGGTTCAGTTCTGCCTTGTAAAGACCTGGCTCGCCGTTAACATAGCCAAGCACGTATGCATCACCTGGGACATTGGTATCAACGAGTGTACCCTCGAGCAGGTTTTCGCCAATAACCGCAGGAGTATCGCTTGACTGTGCAAAACCGTAGTTTCCTTTGGCAGCCTTTACAATCACAGCCTGCCGAGCAGGCAGCACACCTGTCACCTGCTCCAGTGTAACATAACCGTTGTTGATTTCAGACACAACGTATGCTTCCACGTTTGCAGGAATTGCTGCACTGAAGCCAAGGTAAAGTGTCGCATAACCGGCATCACCAACGTTGAGCTCGTAGATATCGCTCTCAAGGGTGAAAGTCAATGAAGAACCGCCGTCGGTTGCAGCATTGTCGTGCTGCCAATAGCCCAAATTGCCATTCACATCGTTCAAGTAGCCCAAAGAGTGTGCCGAGTTGCGGAACACAAGGTGACCGCTATTGTTCTCGAACATGAACACAGGCGCACCTGCGTAGTCAACAGCTGCTACGTGTGCGTTGTTCGACACAGCACCACCGATAGCCTTTGAGTTGCCAAGCGCGCGGTTCACAATCCTGTAACCGCTGAATGGGTTACCCACAAAGGCAAAGAGTGTGTTGTCGCCGCTCTGTGCAGTTGTGCTACAAGCGAACTTGCTTGTTGCCTCATCATAGTACACATTCTTTGTGCTGCGGATCTTGAGTGAATACCAGCAAGCCATATCGTAAGAAGATGAAGGCTTGAAAGGCATATCCTCCAATTCGCACTCAATCACGAATGTCCTGCCCTCGTCCTCGGCTGTCGCAACACCCTCGGGA
>JAZRGF010000219.1:0-9537 GCA_045644005.1 Bacteroidaceae bacterium
GACATCATTGAGGCGGTTAAGCCTATTCCCGTCAATGTCATACTCGGCAATCTTGTAGTAGAGCGACGCCGATGCAATCTCCTCCCACAGCTCCTCAAGGGGTTTGGCGGTGTAGATTTCGCTGTTACCGAGACGTTTTTCGGGCACACTCTCCTTGCCGGGGATTGACATTGTTGAGAAGACATCCAGCCCCACCACAATATTGCGCCACGCCTGCAAGCCCGGTGCAGAAAATGTAAACTCTGGCTTAAAGCCACGCACGCTGACCCTGTAACGCGACGGCGAAGTCTTATCCATTGCTTCGCTGACCATATTCCTGTCATCGCGCCCAATACCGTCACCGGTAGCTTCATCGCTCACATAAACAATGTTTGAAATGTTTATGTAACTGCCATCATAGAGCCGCAGAGCCACCCTGAAAAGCGCTCTGTCGATATAATATCCTTCCTTGTTCAAGGCCGAGATACACTCGTCAATGTACCCTTTCTCATTATGTATCCATGAAAGCTCCACATCATCGGTTTCCGATGTACTGTAATAGGCATCGTCTGTGGTTATACTCTCCACTTTTGAGGAAACGGTTATAGCCACATCGGGCACCGGTGGTCGCTCACCGAGTGCAATGTAAGTGCCGCCATCGAACAACAGATAGTAGATTCCGCTACTTGTGAGACAACAGACTATGTTACCGACAAATTCCAGACCGTTGACACCCTGCAGTCCTTCAAAAACAAGCATCCTGCCACCCGACATCAGGGGAGAGAAGTTGTTGTCATAGAAATGCAACGTACGTACATTGTCGGCAGTTATTCCAATATAGCACCCCGATGTCGCGTGACGGTAGAAGGCCGAACAGGCATGGCGCAGTTCGGCCACCACCCCGGGTTGCGGCATTGGCAGCAAGCTACCGCCGGTCATGCGCATATTCACAACATCAAGACACTCGCCGTCGTTGGCCAACAACACATCTGTACACCGGTTTATTCCTTTAAACGAAAAACTCTTTTGCATAATTCCATTACTTTCAAAATAAGATTCAACAAGACACGCCACACCCCCGTGCGCCACAACAAAAAGAGCGCAACTGCAGCAAGCGGCAATTTCCACGCCAAGCCGCTGTTGCGACCGACGTCGCGCACCTTCTCCACAACAACTTCCCTGTCGCGGAACAAAGTATCGCAACGCACAACGGTGTCAACCCGCAGGCGCTCCTTGTAGACAGTCCTGTACTTTGTGTAGAAGACGGTGTCGCTCTTCTCGCGTATGAAAATGCTGTCACGCAACAGCACGCTGTCTACCCTCGTATACCCCACATAGCTGTCGTGCGAGGCAAGTTCTACTTCATTGGCATTCTTCAACGTGCTGCAGGCAAAGCGCAACAGCACAAGAGCGCTAACCATTATCCATGTTCTGTTTTTCATAGTTGATATAATCTTTCAGGTAGCTGCTGCGTTCAAGCATTTTAAGGCTAAGTATATAATAGAGAAAATTGAGCACACTGTAGAGCGTGCTTTTCTCATTTGTTATCACACGTGCATTGCGCAGGATATTCGTTCCGTAGAAATATATTGCAACATATATTGTGAACGACACACAATGCACCGCCGTCTCCTCCTCACCTTTGAAGTAGCCAAGCAGATAGATGCAGGCAACCATCGCAAAATATATTGCAGCGTCACGGAAAAAGCTGAAAGCCTTCCTGAAGCTCCAGTCGCGATGGTTGCACACATCGGCAAGCAGGCCAACGACAAAATTGACCGTGAAGAGAAGGACGAGCCCGAAAATATCGTTCCTTATCGGGAACAGCAGCCCCAGCGTATTTGCAACAATTGATGCTGTCAAGATTCTCAAGCCATCCATATTATCATATTCTTTATTTTCCAGCTTGTGAGCCACAAGCCGCCAAGGCAAGCGCCAGCATTGAATTGGCGGCATCGTAACGCTCGAACATGTTGTAAAGCAACGAAGCACATTGGTAAACAACCGCATCAACCATCCACTCGTCATACCCACTCAGGCCGTCGGCAGCATCAAATGCAGCCTCATAGACAAAATGCACCGGCCTGACAGCATCGCCCAACGGTAGCGGAAAGAGCTGCGCGCAACGCTCGCCACCCTGCGTGAATGCCTCAACGCACACAGGCTTGCAACACCCTGCACGTGTAAAGACATTGCGTTGCCATGCCGCCTCGCGCGAGTCGTGGGTACAGAGCCTGTACACCGGCGACTGCCACCCGGCAAGCCTCAATGACACAAGAGCGACAAAATCAAGAGGCAGGAGAAGCGTGCCACCACCCTCACCATCGGCAGTGATTGTCAACCCCGCCAACGCTGCAGCTTTGGTGTTTACACGCCCTGCCCCGGCGCCCTTGTTCTTTTGCACGAACGTCACGGCACGCGGCAGAAGCTCTGCAATGGTTTCGTCGAGCGAACGCGTATCGGCCGACAACAGCGAGACATCACTGTCATCACCCGCCTCGTTAATCACAAGCTTCACCTTTTTTATAAGCTCACTGCAATCCATTACAACCAGTTGGGAAATGACACTGAATTAGCCTTTGCCACACTCTTTATGGCGACCTTGTTCTGCAACTGCGACAACGGCGAGTTGTAAGGCTCGGCCATGAGGAATGCACGCGCCTGCTGCATGTTAGTCACTTCGGGAACAACTGTATACTGCGTCTCTTCGGGCTCTGCAGCTACAGCCTTACCGTCGTCAAGCACGTCAACCTTTCCGCGCTTTATCTCACCGCAACGGAAAGCATCGCTGCTCTCTATCGCACGCTGGAAAAGCGGATTATCGGTTGTGTATTGTGCCGGGTAGATGCCTGTTGAGTTTATTGCACCACCCGTAAAATCAATTCTCACCAAGGCTTTGCCAATTCTGAAGTAGCTGTTACGCTCTATCTGGCCATGTATCTCATAAGTAATACGTTTTCTCATTTTCTTCATTTTTTAGGGCTCAATGCCGGCGGCTCACATGTGGCCGCCGGACAAAGAATGGTTACACAAGAATTTCGCCGGTATACTCTACCCATGTAGTGCCGTTGTAGGTGACAACCGAGCCGGCAGCAAACCAAAGTTTGCTTGCACCGTCGACGGTGCGGTTGACATCGGCTGTGAGGATTACGACGTCGTTGATATTTGGGTCGGCAGGCAATGACGCTGCACTTGTAACATGCGAAGCACCGGGGATGTCGCTCTCGGCAGCCGAGCCGTTCACCCAGATGTGCGAGTAGCCCTTGAGACAGAGACAGTCGATTGTCATCACCACCTCGCGCTTTGCCTCCTCGCCGTCCACATTCTCGGTCTTTGCATCCTCGTTCTTCATGTAGTAGCGCACAAGGCCGTTCTCATCAATGAGGCCACCGCAGTGCGCGTAGCCAAGAGCGTCGAGTGTAGGGTCGTGCACCAGGTCAATGTCGCCAAAGACGGTGTGTATCTTTGTACACTCAATTCCAAAGACCTTGTCACCGCTTACACTGATATTCTTGTGCAGCGTGAGATCAATCTTCTGGATGTCGTTGAGCAGCTGCTTGCCAAGCAACCAGATAGCT
The DNA here is from genome assembly GCA_045644005.1 of Bacteroidaceae bacterium. Classification (GTDB taxonomy): domain Bacteria; phylum Bacteroidota; class Bacteroidia; order Bacteroidales; family Bacteroidaceae; genus HGM04593. Next base: position 3,558 of record JAZRGF010000219.1, read on the forward strand.
CTCTTGGTGCAGTTGAAGCCGGTGAACTTGACCATTGAAAGGTTCACAAGATCGGCAAAAGTAATCTTTGACGAGAGGTCATACTGGCGCTTGAACTGCCAACGGATACCCTTTGAGAAGTAGTCCCACTGGTAACCCATGGCGTTGTCCATCGCCTGTACCTTGAACTTACCAGGCTGGCCCACCCATGCGGTGCGGCAGCTCTCGAGACGGAACTGGCGCAATACAGCCTCGGCAATCTGCGACTCGTTGAACTGCAGGCGCTTCTTCTGCGCAGCAAAGTAGTCACTCACAATGCTGTTACACAGCTGTTTCTGCAGGTACATGCGCTCGGGCACAGGAACTATGGTCGATGGTGCAATGAACTTCTGTGTCTCATATGCAGCCGATGACAACAGGATAATCTCGGTACCGGCAGGGATGGTAGGAACCACGCAGTAGTCGTCACTTGGGTTTGTCTTGGGGCCATTGACAGCCATGGCGATAGGAGCCTCGGTGGTACTGTTCTTGCCAACGAAGAAGAGCATGAGGTCAACACCCGGCAGCTCAATCTGGCCTGTAGGGTCATAGCCGTTCACACCCTTGCAGATGGCTGTGTAATACTCCTGGAAAATCTTTCTCTCACCGGTTGTGGAGAAAGGAATCTCGGCGCGTGTAGCCTTGATACCATTGTACACGGCATTGGTGTAGGCCTTTGAACGCTTGTCGTCAATAAGGTAGTGGTCGACCTCGAACGATGTCACGCGAACCTGACGGCGAATCTTGCGCTTGATGGTGTCAATCACGCTCTCGTCACTGGCAATGCTGATGATCTGGTCATCAACATCGGCATCAATGAGGTCGGGCGACAACTCGCTCGCGTTCGACACGGTAGTTGCCTCGCCCGCACCCTGTGTTGCAAGGCCGGCAATACCCCTTGAGGGTTTAGTCGAACCGGCAGGAACAACGGTCACTGCCGCAAGTAATGCACCCGCTTCGGCATTGTCAAGTGCATAGAGCACAACCGACACCAAAGAAACGATTACAAAGAGAGGATTCTCTCTCAAGAAATTCAAAATTTTCTTCATAAAATTAAATTGTTTAATGTTAATAAATTGATTGTCCGAAATTGTTTTCATGCATTGAGGGCTTTCTCGATAAGCGAGTTACGTGTGCGCTTGCGCCCTGTGTCGGGAGCCACACTGCTCATTCCCTTTGGCAAACCGTCACCAAAATCCTCTTTCATGCGCATGATGTTGGAGTTGCGCCCCTTAATGTCACCGGCAGCAAAGGCATCCTTCACATCCTGCTCGTATGTGATGGCATGGTCGAGAGCCGTACACACCTCCATGGTGTATTTGCCGGCCATGATTGGAAAAACGAGTTTTTCCCACACATCGTCCATAAAATCTGACGCGTCATACCCTCGCTCCTTGCAAAAGGTCTCAATAGCCGGCATGCTGGCCTCGAGGTTCATCTCGTACTCGCGACGGTCATTGGCAAGGCGCATGACTTCGTTCTTGCGCTCCTCGTCGGCCATCATAATCTCCTCATACTCTGGGCTACCCTCTTCAATGCTCATAAAACCGCGACCGAAGTAACGTGCCACAGCACTATGTGCGCCACGCTTGCCGTCAATGATATCCGCCAGCATCTGTGCCAGGCGCGGGTCGCGTTCAAGCATTGTGGCAAGACGCTCGTTCTGCTCGCGGTTCATCTCAAGATGTCGCAGCAACAAATCCTGGGATAAGCTGTCGGCAATGTCAAAGTTCCCGCCAAAGAACTCATTCAACCTCTCATTGAAACTCACCAAAGAAGCCTGCCCGTCCTGCATGGTAACGACGGAAGCATCGGGTGCAGCACTCTGTGTACCACTCCCCGCCATGGGCTCTACAGGCTGTTGAGCCCCCATTCTGTCTTTAATTTTCTGTTCCATAAATTAATTGATTTATTTACAGCGCAAAGTAACAGCCAAAAGAGAGCGACAAGGTTGCTATATTGCCACTTATTGCTAAAAATTTTTCAAACAAGACCGCACGGCGCACCTACACCTTTTTAAAAAGAAAAAAGGCGCTATACACCAGTACGTGAGCAACTTAAAAAATAAAAATGAACAATGTTGATAAATAAAGTGGCAAAACAGCATTGATTTCAGCATTTTTTGACTATATTTTTGTATTCAAAAAAGCAGAATGGAAAGTAGTATCAACGACAATGTTCGCAACAGACGCAAACAGGATGTTGTGAAATGTTTTTTTGAATCATTGTGAGAGATAAGGAAGTCAAGACCCTTCGCAACACAGGACGAGGTCATAAGGTATGCCGTCAACAGCGAGGCGCCACGTTTTTATGTGACCTTTGAGAATGCGCGACGTTTCGTGTCGCTCCTGTCGCGCAAGAAACAGTTGCCACTGAGCAACAGCAACAAGCTGGCAATGTACAAGGAGATATACCGTCGCTACAAGCAGAGGGTCAAGGAGTGCGGTGAGCGTTACAGATACGTCATCCTTGACGAAATCATCAGGGAGCCGGCGCCATCGTTCTACCTCGACGTAGAGACCTTCCGCGGCATTGTATACAAGACACTCGCACAGCATAATCAATGATACAAAGTGTCAAAAGAGCAACCTTGCCGCAGCTACATGACAGTATCTTTGCGGCACAAAGAGAAACAAGGATGAAAACAATAGAATTTTACATGACAAGGGAGGAGATTGGCAAGCGCATATTCGCTACAAGCGCCTACACGGCACGTGCCCGCGAAGCGATGGGTACGCCGCCCGCCATAACAGAAAGGATGCAGGCTACAGCCGATGACACGGCACTGCTCAACCCCATTATGGACAACTGCGCAAACGAAGTCACGGCCTTCATTGTACACTACCACCCAGGCAGCAATGTCAAGTACTCCAATGACGGATACCGTTTCACCGTCCAAGTACCCCAGAACTACCCTGACGGTAATGGCGACAAACTGAAGCCGGTGATAGTGAACTACATTGTCAACAGCACATTAAAGGAGTGGTACACCAATGTAAAGCCCGACGAGGCAGCCATCACGGCAACCAAGACGCAGAACGATGTAGCAGCAATTGAAGCACTGCTCACACAGCGCGAGCGACCAACGAACTGATTACGTAAGACACATACTATGGAAAACAGAATAACAATAAAGAGAAGCGAGCTGCAGCAGCAGATTGATTTAAGGAATTCCTAAATGGGAGAATCGGCCAAGAGAAAGGACAAGGATGCCGACACCATACAAACCAGCAAAGACGACGAAGACCTGCTCCTTACATACACGCACACAGCATGTAACGCACTGGTCACTGCTGTTGCGCTACGCTTCCCTTCTATAAGCTACACTATCGGCGAGGAGGAGATACTCATTGAATTCGTTACACCCGGCAACAGCCATAGCCATTTGTTGCCAATGCTACAGCAAGCAGTGCTCGACTACCTTGTCAACGAGACCATGATGCACTGGCTACTGCTACGCCGCCCCGAGCTTGCAAAAAACTGCATAACGCTGAGCGCAGAACTCAGCAGCAACGTGCTCTTCACCTTTGCAAAACTCTACAACACACAAAAGAGACGACGGCGTGCCACAGACCTCGCCGGGATATAAAAAACAGATTCCATTATGAAAAAAGAAGATATCATAAAGGAGAATTATAGACGGCTGAAAGAGATTTCGGCCGTCTATAATCCAATTACGGGCGAAGGCTCAACCTCCGTTCCGCGCAGCGAGGTCAACATCGCAGGCTTCCCCATTGAAACAATGTACTTGCCCACCACCATGGCTGGCGAGGAGTTCGTCCTGCAGTTGCAGGAGCTTGGTGCCGAGCGCTATCTGCGCGAAGTGGAACATACCACACCAGGTAACCGCGATATCATAAGGCTATGGCTACGGTTCTGCCTTTTGCGCATAAAGCACGACTTTGAGTATTGGGCACGCACAATGACCACAATATCCGACAAAGGCAAGGGGCGCGACACCGCCTTCATCCTCAACCGCCCACAGCGCATATATCTAAAGGCGATGGAGACACTGCGCCTGCAGAACAGGCCCATTGACATAATCCTTTGCAAGGCACGCCAATGGGGAGGCAGTACCCTCACACAGCTCTACATGCTGTGGATTCAACTTGTACACAAGCATAACTGGAACAGCGTCATCTGCGGCGACATCGAGAAGCAATCGTCCATCGTTGCCGGCATGCTCGCCAAGGTCATCAGCCGCTACCCGCAATGGGCAAGCGGCGGCAAGAAACTCACCACCACACCCTACCAGGGCGCACAGAAGACACGTGTCATCAGCTACAGCAACAGCCGCTACTCACTTGGCTCGGCGCAGAAGCCCGACTCACTGCGTAGCGAGGACATAAGCATGGCACACCTCACCGAGGTAGGCCTGTGGAAAGCCACACAGGGCAAGAAGCCCGAGGACCTGGTACAATCCATCTTCGGTTCAATAGCAGCGGGGCCATACACCATGAAGGTCATAGAGTCCACTGCCAAGGGAGTGGGAAACTACTTTCACCGCACATGGATTGACGCCACCGAGCATAGAAATAACTTTACACCGGTCTTCATTCCATGGTTCACAATCGACCTCTACAGCAAACCACTGAACGAGGAGGAATATGCTCCGCTTGTCGACAGTCTCGATGAATATGAGCACCACCTCTTTGAGCTTGGTGCCACGCTGGAAGCCATTGCCTGGTACCGCGACAAGCGGCGCGAAATGCCCGACGAGTGGCGTCTCTTCTCCGAGTTTCCCTCAACAGCTGCCGAGGCATTCCAAAGCAGCGGCCGCCGCGTCTTCCGCATACCTTATGTGAACAACGCAAGGCGCGACTGCCTGCCACCCACATTCATAGGTGACATAAAGGAAGTGGTTGAGAACGGCAAAAAAACGATACAGTTCGAACCGCTCGCACCGGGCGAGAGAAGCGACGAGAATACATTGAGTGTGTGGCTCATGCCGGAGAAAGACGATACCCTGCGCGACCGTTACGTAGTTGCAGTGGATGTTGGTGGCACAAGCGACAAGGCCGACTACTCCTGCATTCTGGTAGCCGACCGCATGGCAATGATAGAGGGCGGAGTGCCCGAAATTGCAGCCTGCTGGCACGGACACATAGAGCACGACCAGCTCGCATGGAAAGCCGTGGAGATTGCCCGCGCCTACAACAATGCGCTGTTGGTAATTGAAGCAAACACCCTTGAGACCGAAGGTACCGAGGGCAACAATTTTGAGTACATACTGAACGAGATTGCCGACAAATACAACAACCTCTACTGCCGCACATCACAGATAGAGATTAAGCAAGGCCGCCCGCGCCGCTGGGGATTCCACACCAACAGCTCAACAAAACCAATGGTAATAAACTTCCTTATCAAGGCACTGCGCGACGGGCTTTACATTGAAAGATGTTTACAAACAACATACGAACTCGACCTCTACGAGTTCAAGGATAACGGCAAGGAGATGGGAGCAATTGAAGGCAACCACGACGACCGCGTAATGGCTACAGCCATACTTGTATGGGTGTGCTACAACCACCCACTGCCACAACGGCAAATTCCAGTTCCAACGTCCAAGAAACGTACCCGCATCGTCAGCGAAGCGAGTATATAATATGGATAACGTTACGGTTTGGTTACATGTATATTACCGGGGATTATCCAATAACCATCAGTCACCAATCCTCCCTTACAAAAATCGAGCTTTAGTTAACACTAAAGCTCGTTTTTTGTAAGGGATTTTGAAATTTTGTATCCTTTTCTATGCCTGTTTCTTGTAGGTAATGGCGGCAAGAATGTTGAAGAGAAAAGCAAAAATGCCAAGCGCAAGAAAATTCTCCCATAGTTCGGCAATTGTGGTGCCCTTGAGATATACCGACCGCAGAATCTCTACAAAATAACGCGGTGGCAATATCAGCGTAAAACGTTGCGCCCACAGAGGCATTGAATCCACAGGAGTCAACAGTCCGCT
>JAZRGF010000220.1:0-8282 GCA_045644005.1 Bacteroidaceae bacterium
GCGATATCGATGCCTATATTGCCGGTCCCGGTTTTATGGCTTGGTTTGCAATGAACAACCTCGAGGGATGGGGTAGTACAATCAATGCCAAAGACGTTACAATGAACGGTAACCCCGACTGGTGGTACACCCGTCAGGAGCAACTTTGCCGCAATATGATGCAGCGTATGCGCGAACTTGGCATGCAGCCCGTTATCCCCGGCTTCAGCGGTCAGGTGCCTTATTGTCTTAGCAGTGGCAGATACGACGGTAATGCCAATTTCAATAAATCGGATATTGTAAATGCCGGCAGTTGGGGTGGTGGCTTTACACACCCGGGTGTCGTTAATCCGTCAACAACGAGTTATGAGAAGTTGGCAACTATATATTATAAGCATTTGCACGATGTTATGGGCCCGTCAGAGTTCTATAGTATGGACCCATTCCACGAGATGTCAGCTCCGGTAGGTCCAACTGTTCTTTATCCCGGTATTATGGCGCATCTTGACCGCTGTTATGCTTTGGAAAGCGAAGAAAAAAGAGCCGAGCACAATGCTCCTGCACAGCCAAAATGGATTGTTCAGCAGTGGCAAGGAACACCGGTGAGCGATGCGTTCAGTGCAATGAGCAGTTATGGCGACCGTTTCATCGGTCTTGACCTTTTCTCTGATGCTCCCGGCAAGGCGCAGTGGAACAGTGATTATTATAAGGGACGTCCCTATATTTTCTGTATGCTCCATAACTTTGGTGGCCGTAGCGGTATGCACGGCCGTTTGGAGAGCACAATGAACGACTACTTCCGTGCGCTTGCAAAGAATAACAATTGTAAGGGTATCGGTGCAACCCCCGAGGGTTCTGAGACCAACCCAATCCTCTATGATATGCTCTTTGAGCTTCCTTGGATGGATGTAAATAATCGCCCGACAGCTGATGAGTGGCTCGCAGGGTATGCTCACTCACGCTACGGCGTAAATAACGCTACGGCACTTGAGGCTTTGAAGAACCTGAAAAAATCTGTATGGGCTTGTCCTACCGACCAGCAGGGAACATCGGAAGCTGTTATTCTTGCCCGCCCAAAATGGGAGGTAAACAAAGTATCGTCGTGGAGTACATCGGCTATCTACTGGGATACACAAGATGTGCGCCTTGCTGCCGACCAGTTGTATTCTATAAAAGACCTTGTGACTGAAAACGGTGGACAGGATGGCGTCGCAAACTACAACTATGACTTCATTGACGTTGTCCGCCAGGCAATGGTGGACTACGCTGCCGAGTTGTTGCCATTGATTAACGCTGCGCGCAACAGTGGTAACAGTGCCGAGTATGAGCGACTTTATAAACTCTACTTGCAGTTGATGCTTGACCTTGATACAATGCTCTCTTACGATGCGGGTTTCAAACTTGAGCGTTGGACAAGCCTTGCGCGCAACATCGCCGATGAGGTTACCGGTACAACTGTGAACGACCGCAACTGGCTCGAGTGGAACGCCCGTACACAGGTTACGGTTTGGGCCGGACAACAAGATGCTCTTAATGATTATTCTAACCGTTGCTGGGCAGGTCTTATAAAGGATTTCCACTATGCGCGTTGGAAATATTTCTTTGAGAACGACGGAGGCGCTCCTTCGGGCAACTGGTATAGCGGTTTTGAGTATCCTTGGACTGTTAATTTTACAGATTACGACTATTCAACAGTTACAATCCCCAACGATATGACAGCAACCGAGAAGGCTGCACAGACATTCGGCAACTACTTTGGTCGCATTAAGGGTGCTACAAAGAACTATGTGTTCCCAATGGGAGTTGCAACCAATGCAACAAAGAGCGACGTAATCCCCGAGGTTTATCGTGACAAGACAGTTGAACTTCCTTTTGAGATTGGCAAGAATGTAACAATATCTTCTGTTTGGATTGACTTCAACAATGACGGTGCTGCAAGTGACAAAGAGAACCTTGCTGTGACCGAAGGTAATAAGGTGGCTATCCCTGCCGATGCTGCTATTGGTAAAACTACTGCTAAGGTTACATACAGCGACGGCACAGTAATCACATTCAACCTTGCGCTCATTGAGGATATTGCAGAAGAACGTACCGTAACGGCTGTTGCGGGTGCAAACGGTTCGGTTGCAATCGAGGGTGACGAAGACGGTGACGGTTCAATTACCAATACCGAGGCTGTGAAGATGACTGCAACTGCAAACACCGGTTACAACTTCGAGAACTGGACAAAGGGCGGCGAGGTAGTCAGCAACGACAACCCATTTATCTACTATGGCAAGGAAGAGGCTACATTCACTGCTAACTTCATCCAGGACAAGTGGGGCGTGGTAGCTTGTGGCGACGATGTAGATGGTGAAGGAAATGTCAAGGACGAGGCTGATGTAATGAACGATATAAGCAACAATAAACAGTATATCCCCGAACTCACACTTGCGTATTATAATCGTGAGGCTGAGACAATCTTTGAAGCAATATCTGCACCTACAAGCATTTTTACAACAATTCCACAGATAATAAATGTACCACAGGGCGCAAGTTTTGATATTGAATATAATGGCGTTGACAACTTTAAGCATTGTTATTTCCGTGCTTATATTGACCTTAATGCCGATGGCGATTTTGACGATGAAGGCGAGTTGCTGAAAGAGGTAGGTACCAAAGGTGCGCAGAATACCGCAGTATGTTCTAATAAAATAAATGTACTGCTCCCATACAATATGCCTTTGGGTATCACTCACATGCGTTTGCGTTTCGACAGTGCTTGGAACATTGGCGAAAGTGCAAAAGACCCATCAGTCCGCCCTGTTTATGAAATTATAATCAATGTAACAGAGTTCTCGGAGAAGGCTGCCCACATTACAGTTGCTACAAACAGCGAGGAGTGGGGTGTTGTGAATGTATGGACAGACGAGACTCCTGACAAATCAACAATACGTACCGAGTGGGATGTAACAAAGGGTGTGCCTTTCTGTATTGCTGCCACAAAGGCAAGCGAGGATGTTGAGTTCCTCGGTTGGTACGACCAGTATGGCCGCTTGGTAACAGAGAACTTGGAGCATACAATGTATGCCCGTGAGGATGCTACCTACACAGCCCGTTTCCGCAAGTTCTTGGAAATCGACGGCTGGCAGATTGAGTATCGCACACAGCCGGGCAGCGATGTTGTTACAACAAAGCTTGCAAACGGTGTAAAACCCGAGGCCGGCAAAAAGTATTATATCTATGCTCCTACACGCCCTACAAATGACGGCGAGTATGTAAACCGTTATCTCTACAATAATGGTGGTTCACTTGGCTTGGGTACAGCTGTCGGCGATGCGAGCTATATATGGCTCTGCGAGGTTAATGGCGAGAACTATACATTCCAGAATGTTGGTGACCCTACAAAGTACCTCGCGCACAAAGGCTTGCAGACTTGGGGATACGACTTCAAACTTGGTACAGGTGATACAAAGTATGAGGGAATTACAATCTACTCGGTAAGTGATAGCAAATATTTGGTGACAAAGGACGATGGCACAGGCTTTGACCAGTCGGATAGGACTCACAACCAGTCGACCGAGAATTATACTACCGATTATGTCTTTGTCGAGGTTTCTACCCCAGATGTGATTGTATTTACCAAAGTGCGCCAGAGTGGTGTTAACGACCTTGTTATTCCCGCAACCGTTGAGGTTCTTGGCGAGCAGTTGACAGTTGCCGGCTTTGACAACGACCTGTTCAACAATAACACGGATTTGTGGTCAATTACATTGCCAAATACAATGGAGTCCCTGGGTAACAATGTTATTTTTGAATCATCGTTGAAGGGTGAAAATACTCCGGTCGATAATAGCGATAACAGTCCTAGCGAATTGACTCAGGTTATTGATCTTAAAGGGCTTGTACTGAAGAATAGCGAACACTGGAAGATTGAGATTAAATATAGCTCTGACGGCGTTTCTTCATATAACCAGTGGGGTAGTTTCTTGCTCTGTCCAGGCAGCACCTGGGGTGGAGCTGAGTTGCTCTACTTGACAACTGCAAAGCAGGATTCGCGAGGATGGCATTTGCGTTCTCCGGCATCTGGTCTTGGCGACGACTATTTCAAGGAGCATACAATTGGCAAGGTGTCTAACTTTACCGTTACTTTTGAAAATAAAGGAAACGGCAAGGCTGTGATGGCTGTTACAAACTCCGAGGGTGCGATACAGACCAGTACCGAGTTTGCTTTTACTGTTGACAATATCTCGGCATTCTGTGCCCGTATTCCTAAAGGCTTGGATATAACAAGCTTCAAGATAATGGATAAAGAGGTTGTCAATCCTTTCAGCGGCTGTAGAAATCTTGACAAGATTGCTATTGACGGAGATTGCGAGAATTACTATGTAGCTCAGGACGGCGGCCTTTACAATTCAAGTGATGTGCTTGTTTGTATGCCCGAAGGTAAGGAGAAAGGTGCCGACAGCCGCGCTCTTGCTGCACTTATAGAGCAGATGGAGGAGCTTACAGCTCAGGTGGGTACATATAACCCCACTGGCAAGGCAAATACTGCTCTTGCGCTCACTACTACACAGGGTCGTGATTTCTATGTATCTACCAATGCCGACCAGAATACCGGTGGCGGTAGCAATGATGGTGGCGGTATTGCTGCTCTTGTTGATAATAATGAAAGTACATATTTCCACACCCGTTGGGGCGGTACTGTTGTCAACGAACCACACTACATACAGGTGGATTTGGGTGCTGCAAACTTGATGGATTACTTTAAATTCACATACAAACCAAGAAATGCTTCACCAGCTCCAACGGCGATGATAGTCTATGGTAGCAATGATGGCGTTAATTTTACAGATGTGCTTGCTACTATTGATTCAAATCTGCCCGCACATAATTCAGGCAATACATACGAATCGGCAGCTATTGATTCAAAGAGATACAGATATCTGCGCTTTACTGTAACCGGATCGGCTGGTCCTGGTAATGCGCAATATAGTGGTCAGTATTTCTTCGGTATGCTTGAGTTTGTCCTTTATGAACTAACTTCTACAGCCGAGGTATACTCTTATCTTGAGGCCGGAATTACCAACGAGCAGGCTGCTGCCGGTTACGATGCAATGTTGGATGCACAGGCTGTCTATGATTTTGGCACAACAGCTGCCGAAATGCAGGCTGCGAAAACTGAATTGCAGAGTGCATACGACACATTGAAGGCTCTCCTTGAGGCTGCAATTCCTGTGAAACTCACTACTGATGAGGCTAACCCAGTGCTCTATAAGATATTCATCAAGCGTACTGCAGATGTTACAGTATTGAAGTATGACGAGCCCAGCGGTATGGTGGCAGTGGAGAACAAGGCCGACAACAGTAGCTGGCAGGCGTGGTACTTTATGAGCGGCACAAATGGTGGTGTGACAATACATCCATACAACGGCGATGGCAAGGTACTGAGTGCCGATAATACCGGCAACTCGCCTGCAAAGGTGTGGGCTGTCGAGAAGGGTGAAAAGGCTTTCTATGAGTGGAAGTTCGTTACCCGTGCCGACGGATACCATAACATTCAGGTATATGATGGAAGCAACTATTTCAGCAACAATGGTGGTACAGGCAACAAAATGGGATTCTGGAGCGGTTCGCCCGAAAGTGATACCGGTTCACTCTTCAAATTTGTTGAGGCAGAGTTCGCAAACGATAACGCCCGTTTCTATCAAATGTGCGACATAAAGGCTACAATGACCGACGGTACAAACATCTATGGTGGTACAAGCGTAGGTCTTTACACAGGTGGTAAGGAGTATCGCGAGGCATACACTGCTGCTGCGGCTTTTGAAGCAGCCGGCAATACAAGCGCAAGCGATGAGTGCTATGCTGCATACAAGGCTTTGCGCGCTGCAAACGAGGTGCTCGCTTACAACGCAGCCGACCCGGGAAAGGTGTACTACATTGTATCTGCTGCAACCAATGCTTATTGCAAGGGACAGTATGTACATACATATGCCGAGGTACAGCCATCGCACAACAACTATGACCACAAGGATCTTGTGTACCATAATTTCAATGACATTGCAACCAAGACACTTGCTGCTTTCCAGTTCGAGACTACTGCCACACAGGGCGAGTATAAGATGAAGAACCTGCACACCGGCCTTTATGTTAAGTCATTTGGTAAGAATGCCGACCATTTGGGTACTGAGGCCGAGGCACAGGTTGTGAAGATTGCCGGTATAGCCGATGGTCAGGTAACTCTCAAGATTGGTGATGCAGACCCAATGCACGCTCAGGACGACAATGATTGTATTGTAGGTTGGGGTGCCTCTGTGGGTAATGCCTCTACCTGGACAATTGACGAGGTGACAGACCTTGCTCAACTCAACTACTACTTCACTGTTCCCCAGGACGGTGTAGCTACATTGAACCTTGCATTCAATGCCGTGTTGCCAAGCGGTGTCACAGTGTATGACATTGCAGTGGATGACATTACATTGAACGGAACCCATTACGAGTACGAGGCTACTGCCATTGCAACAGCCGGTGAGGTGCTTGCAAAGAATACCCCTGTCGTTGTAAAGGCTAACCCCGGTACTTATGTATTCGGTGTTACTCTCACTGATGATGGTGTAAAGGGTGCTGTAACCGGTTCTGTACTCAAGGGTACTACATACAAGACAACGCTTGCTGCCGATGCAAACAACTATCAGCTTGCTGTCAGCGATGACCAAACAGTGTTCAACCTTGTGACTGCCGCTACTGCCGCTACTGCCAATAGTGCTTGGATGCAGCTTGCAGAGAACAGAGGTGCCGTAATCTATGACAATGCACCTGTTGAGCCCGAGGTTGAACTTGTACTCCCAGAGGTTGGCAAGGCTTACCGCATTAAGAGTTATGTAAGCAATGTGGTTGCTGAATATCAGAACCACTATCTTGTGAATGGTACAACAGGCTTGACATTCTCTACTGCTGTCGCAACAGACAATACCGACTTGTGGGTTTGTACCGCTGCCGGTGATGCTGGCTTTACCTTTGCGAGTGCATTGGGTACCGCAGCGCTTGGATGGCAGGCTGTAACAGAGGACGCAGTGGTTTATACACTCTCTGCCGGTGTTGCAAATGGTGCCTTGACATTGACAAGCGGTGAAAATAATCTTGCAGTGACTATTGACGCTGCCGGAAATACAACATTCACACAGTCTGTTGCAAAGGCACAGAGCACCGGCTGGTCAACCGACTGGTATTTGGAGGAGGTTGAGGATGCCACTGTAAGTTTTGCAACAACTATTGCAGACGGTAACATGTGGGCTACAATGTACCTGCCGTTCGCTGTGAAGATTCCAGCCGGTGTAGAGGCTTATGTCGCTGCCGGAATTGAAGGCAAGACCGTTAATCTGACACTTGTTGAAACTAACATTCCAAAGAATACAGCTGTTCTGCTGCATCGTGCCGATGATACCAAGACTACAAGACTTGAACTTGCATTTGACCTTGCAAAGGAGGATGTAGCAGCTGTGGGCAGCAATCTGTTCGAGGGTAAGATTAGAACAACAGCCATTCCTGTAGCGGGCGCAAGAGTTTATCTGCTTGTGAAGTACAACGGTAACGAGAAATTCTACTGGATGCAGGATGAGTATAACGAGAATTGTGCTTATGTTGGCGCAGGACACGGTTATGTTAAGTGTGATGCCAACAAGTGTTACTTGAGGATTGAGGACAACGCTTCTCCTGCTTCGTCTTACAGTTTCCGCTTTGACGGTACAACAGGCGTCGAGGATGTGAAAACGGAAAACGGAGAGGTGAAAGCTATTTACGACCTCCAGGGCCGCAAACTCACTGAGGTTACCAAGCCCGGCTTCTACATCGTAGATGGTGAAAAGGTCTTTGTAAAGTAAATGGCCTCACCCTAACCCTCTCCCAAGGAGAGGGAACTGAAAAGAGGTTTTAACCTATTAATATTACTTGCGCGAGAAATTACTCTCGCGCAAGTTTTTTTAGACCCGAACCGTAGTTACAATGTTGGTTTGTGTACTTCTGTCTTAATTAAAAAGTAAACTGCGCCCTTATGTACTTATGTTCTTTTGTCTCAAAAATTAAATTGTGCGCAAACTTTTTGAAAAATAATTGCCCAAACATTTGCGGAATCAAATGAAATGTACTACCTTTGCAACGCAAAATAAGGGCGTAAGCTATTTCAAATGGAAGTTTGGGTGAGTGGCTGAAACCAGCAGTTTGCTAAACTGCCGTACGGGTAACCGTACCGGGGGTTCGAATCCCCCAGCTTCCGCTTATTTTTGCAAATGGCGCTTTCGTCTAGTGGCTAGGACACATGCCTC
>JAZRGF010000221.1:0-5031 GCA_045644005.1 Bacteroidaceae bacterium
CAACTGCGCACACATGTATGCACAGCCACAGCTGGAAATCTATGCCGACGACGTGAAGTGCAGCCACGGCTCAACCGTTGGACAATTGGATGAAAGCGCACTCTTCTACATGCAACAGCGCGGCATCCCGGCCGACGAGGCACGCCACCTGCTCATGTATGCGTTCGCAGGCGAGGTAATTGAGAATATTGACATCGTTCCGCTAAAGGAGCGCCTACATATTCTTGTCGAGAAGCGTTTCCGCGGCGAACTTGGCAAATGCAAAGGCTGCAACCTGTGTAAATAATGTAATATATATAAGTTGAGCCCCTCCGCAATGTCATTCCGACAGAGCGAAGCGACGAGGAATCCCAAAAAAGAGACCTCTCACACAAGGTTCGAGATGACAAAATGATAATGTACAACATAGACGACATACGAGGGCAATTCCCCATTCTGGAGCAGACAGTACACGGCAAACCGCTCGTGTACCTTGACAACGCGGCCACCACACAGAAGCCGCGCTGTGTCATTGATACCATAACCGAACTCTACTGCACCACAAATGCCAATGTTCACCGTGGCGTGCACCACCTCTCGCAGGTAGCCACCACTGCAATGGAGAATGCGCGCGAGACCGTGCGTCGTTTCATCGGTGCCAAACACAGCCACGAGATTATCTTCACCCGTGGCACTACCGAAAGCATAAACCTTGTAGCAGCATCCTTCGGCGGTACATTCCTCAAAGCCGGCGACGAGGTCATAATCTCTACAATGGAGCACCACAGCAACATTGTACCCTGGCAGATGCTGCGCGACCGCATAGGCATTGCACTGCGTGTCATTCCAATGAAGGAGAACTGCACGCTCGACATCGGGGCATACAAACAGCTCATCAACGAGCGCACACGCATAGTGAGCGTTACCCATGTATCGAACGTGCTTGGCGTCACCAACCCAGTAAAGGAGATTATAGACATTGCCCACAGCCACGGTGTTCCCGTGCTCATTGACGGAGCGCAGAGCACACCGCACATAAAGGTTAACGTGCAGGAGCTCGATGCCGATTTCTTCGCCTTCAGCGGACACAAGGTCTATGCCCCCACGGGCATTGGCGTGCTCTATGGCAAGGAGAAATGGCTCAACGATATGCAGCCCTACCATGGCGGCGGCGAAATGATAAAGACCGTGCGCTTTGAAAAGACCACATACAACGAACTGCCATACAAGTTCGAGGCTGGCACACCCGACTACATCGGTGCCATAGCACTTGGCAAGGCACTTGAGTGGGTCGAGGGCATAGGCATTGAAAACATTGCCGCCCATGAGCACAGCCTCACACAGTACGCACTCGAGAAGTTGCGTCAACTACCCGGCATGCGCATATTCGGTACCCCCGACGGCTCGGCAATCTCGTTCCTTGTGGGCGATATACACCCGGCCGACATGGGTACAATCCTTGACCACCTTGGCATTGCAATACGCACAGGGCACCACTGCGCCCAACCACTCATTGAAGCACTTGGCATCCCTGGCACCGTGCGCGCATCGTTTGCAGCATACAACACAAAAGAGGAGGTCGATACACTAATAAAAGGCATCGAAAGAGCCATAAAGATGTTTGCCTGATGCTAAAGCCCTACCAGACAGAAGGAATAATTGAAGCCGGATGCGACGAGGCCGGCCGCGGTTGCCTTGCCGGCGATGTATATGCAGCGGCAGTCATCCTGCCACCCGATTTCAGCAATGAGTTGCTGAACGACTCAAAACAGCTCACCGAGGCACAGCGCTACGGGTTGCGCGAGGTCATAGAGCGCGAAGCCGTTGCATGGGCTGTAGGCATTGTCACCGCCGAGGAGATTGACAAAATCAACATCCTGCGCGCATCAATCCTTGCCATGCACCGCGCTGTCGACGGCCTTAAGACACGCCCACAGCACCTGCTCATCGATGGAAACAAGTTCACCCCCTACCCAGGCGTAACACACAACACCGTTGTAAAGGGCGATGCAACGTATATGAGCATTGCCGCCGCATCAATCCTTGCAAAGACCTACCGCGACGACTACATGATGCGCCTGGCAAAGGAATATCCAATGTACGACTGGCAAAGCAACAAAGGCTACCCCACTGCCAAACACCGCGCCGCAATCCGCGAACATGGCGTTACTCCCTATCACAGAATGTCATTCAACCTACTGGGGGAAGAGCCAAAGCAGTTGGAGCTGTCGTTTGAGTAAAGTTATACAATAATCCGGCAACTGGAAATTTTCAGTTGCCGGATTATTATATAAGGGGGGAAAACTTACTTACCGTTCTTCCACAAACTACCCCACTCGCCGCGGCTGGCACCGGCATTGAAATCATCAGGACCGCCAGGGGTCTCGTTGCTGCCCATATTTTCCCTGTTGTCCGATAAGGCCAACATTGATTCAGCGACAACGTACAGTGCAGCAACATTGGGTTTGATATATTCTTTCTTCATTTTTTTATTTTTGTTGTTATTTCACTAATCTGTCATTTTTCGGGCAAGCCCTCAACAACACGTCTGAACGCACATCGAAAGTATCTTTTTGTGCGAATAGAGAGATCCTTCGACTTCGCTCAGGATGACACTGTTCGCGGATTGTCATACTGAGCGCAGCGAAGTATCTAATTGCACGAATGAAGAGATTCTTCGCTGTGCTCAGTATGACAAGACTGGTTGCTTAAAATATCACTTTCTTATTATTTACAATATAAAGTCCACCCTTCTTGGGTTCGAGTACGCGACGACCCTGCAGGTCATAAATAGCTTTCACCTTTCCGTTTTCACCTTTCAACTCTTCATCAGCCTCTACATCATATATGACGGTTGTGCCGTTCTCATCCTCTTCGCCGACAACACGCATACGGATTGTCTGTGCAGGAATCTCATCTGCCGCCACCGGTGAACCATCGATGTTAGCAATGCTCAGATATACACGGAAAGGAACCAAAGGTGTTGACAAGTCCATTCTCTGCCATTCACCTCGTTTGTTTATTGCATATACATAGTTGCCATTATCCAAATCGCCACTTTCAGTCTTTGAGTATAGACCCTTGACAGAATACTTTTTATATACAGACGAGCAAGTAAGTGCAATCTGCTTTTCGGGAGCAGTGCTATACAATGTCGAATAGATTTGAGCAATATTCAAGTTGATAGCCTCATCACTCTTTGGACGTATTACATAAGGATGGTTAGCCTTGAGTTTTGCAAGTTTCTTTATCTTGACAATCTCAATGCTCCAATCATCGAGTTCACCATCGTCGTCCCTGTCATAACTGTGTACATTATTGATATATGCCACATCATAGTTTGCAAGCATCTCCTCGGTGAGTTCAATCTGGAACGGAACATAAAGGGCATTCCAGGCATTATTGAGCGTACGGGTATAGATTATTCGTCCAATCTTGTCCTCAGGATTTTCATACTCGGTATATGCACCATCAACGATATTGAAAACAGCTTCGCGCATCATTATAGTAGCAGGAGCATTGGGCTTCATTGTCTGCATGTAAACTCTATATGGCGACAAAACCTGTTCACCCTCGACGGCATTCTTTACCAATGACCAAGAAGCATTCTCATCAAGGATATACATTCTTTGTCCCTCGGCATCCTTAGCATTTATGGGAGCAAAAGTTCCAAGCAACGCATAGTTCGGCGTCGTTTCCTGCTCCGGTCTGTCAGGGGCAACAGGAACCAATGTCTCATTTTTTGTGCCGAAGGTTACATCTTCATCGGCCATAACAACATATGGACGGTTGGCCTCCATACTCTTTACTTGAGCTACAAGCATTGTATCACCCACTTCAGCAGTCAACACAAAGGCTCTTGCACCCACAGGTATCTCCATTGAGAAAGGCAAGCAGAGGGTTGTTGTCTCGCCTTGCTTGAACAAGCGGTCGTAACTTATGGCCGCGGCCTTGAATTCGCGAGGCACTGCATAGGCGGCATTGTCCGAGATGGTGAAACGGTCGCAGTTCAAATTACCCTCGCTGCCGTATACCACATTGGCGAGGCCGGTTGCGGTGAAGTTCTCGGGAGCGTATATCAGTGCATACGAGTTGATGCCTAACTGTGAGATGTTGCTCTCGGTGAGCACGCCCTCGTTTGTACACTGTGCAAAGTCCGCCCACTGAAGTTTGGTATTTGCTGCAAAGGCATTGTTCTCAACCACTGCGAGTGTGACAGGGAGAGTAATCTTCTCCAGTTCTGTCAATGGAGCAAGTGTTGTGTTCTTTAGGCTATCCACAGCAGTCAATTCCAAAGAGGTCAAGTCCTTTATGCCGGTGTGATAGTCGAACCATCCATCCACATTGGTCACACTCTGCAATTGGTCGGTTGTTATCACAAGACGAGAGCCGTATGCGCGGAACAGGTCATCATCATCAAAATTGGTGCAGAACTCCTTGGTGTGTGTCGTATACTCTACATCTGCCACATAGTTTCTATAAAGCCCGAGTGGAATATACATCTTCTCAACCTTGTAGGGTTGGTCGGTAATAGGGTCAGTAAATGCGTCGCCGTCCAGTTCTGCCTTCTCGTTGCCAAGGAAGATAATATTTTTCAGGTTCTTGCACTCGCCAAAAGCATCGTTACCAATATATGTAGTAGCATCACCCACCACAATTGTCTCAATGCCTATGTTATCATAGAATGCATTGTTATCAATCTTTGTCACATTCTTGGGCAGTATGACGGTCTGCAGTTTGTCAAGTTTCCAGAACATGTGCTCGGGAATCTCGTTCTCATTCTCTACATAGTCATTCTTGCCGTCTCTGTTGAAGCAGATATCATTGGGGTCGGTGCAGATAGTTGCATCGTAAAGGTCGAGATAGGTCATACGTGCCAATGCCACCTCATCACCATCCTCTTCATCGCGACCACCGAGCATACGCAGCACGGCAATATCCTTACCGTTGATAGGTCCATTCACCTTCAACGCCTTTATGCTGATGAGGTCACCGCCAATACGTCCCACATTGTTGGGCGAGTCCATATTTACGGTGAAGCCAAGTGCCTCG
>JAZRGF010000222.1:0-1650 GCA_045644005.1 Bacteroidaceae bacterium
AGGAAGCGACTAAAAAGCAAATCTCTGCGTTACGCTTGCCTTCAAAATCCTCATTTACGCTCAGTAAACTGCGGTTTTGAAGCCTTCGCAAGCCTTGACCTTTGCCTTTTATTCACTCCCTATTGGTAATAGTGAAAAAAAAGAATTTGTTACAGAATCGTAGGCAGACTGGTGTGTCTGCCCGGAATGCAACAATAAATTTCAAAATGCGCCCCCAAAAAGACTTCTTCGATATACTGCAAACCGTCACCGTTGACTGCAAGGATAACGGCGAGTGCTTCACTGTGGCCGACAGGGTTGCGGTGATTGAGCAAATGCTTGAACAGACGGACTATAAACTGATTGGTCGTCAACCGCTTGCGCTGCTGTACTCCAAACGCGAGGTACGCGAAGGCGACAGGGTGCTGCTCATCTCATCGCACATCGATTGTGTCTATCCCCGCTGTTTCTGCAGCGACGAGGGCGACAGCCTGCGCGGGACATTTGACAACAGTTTTACCAACGCTGCTTTGCTGTGGAATATGCTACATGACAGGTTGCCCGATAACGTAGTTGTCGCATTCACCGGTAACGAGGAGAGTGACTCGCAAGGTGCCGTGCAAACGGTTGTCGCGCTTGGGCAGATGGGCTGCGAGGTTGCAGCTGCGCTTGTGCTCGATGTTACCAACGAGGGGTGGGAGAGCGGTGCGCTCTTTACGTTGGAGAACGACCTCGGTATCGACATTCTCACGGGTTATAATATCATCTCCTCGCTTGAAAAATATGATGGGCGCTTTGCCTTCAAGCACAATGCCCTGCCCGATGAGTCATGGGACTATGCCGACTACGGCATCCCGTCCATTACTCTGTGTGTTCCGGTGGGTGGCGAACTGCATGGCGATGCAGGCGTTTTGTTGCGCAAGGAATCGGCAGTGGAATATTGCAATGTCTTGCCTCTTTTGGCAAACCTCTTTTGCTAAAAAATAAATATATATTTTATATAAAAAATACAAATATT
Organism: Bacteroidaceae bacterium; assembly: GCA_045644005.1. Lineage (GTDB taxonomy): Bacteria > Bacteroidota > Bacteroidia > Bacteroidales > Bacteroidaceae > HGM04593. The sequence continues at coordinate 998 of JAZRGF010000222.1, forward strand.
TTTTGTGCGTTGTCGTTTTTTTTTTTTTTCTTTGCAGTTGGTGAAGTATGTATTGGAGTATTTCGCCGACTTCTGATTTTGAGATTATACGATTTGAATTTATTAACTAACCAAAACCAAATGAAATGAAAAAACTTTTTACTTCTTTGTTTCTGTTGGGAATGATTGCTCCGTTCGGAGCATCGGCGCAGCTGCAGCTCAAGGCTGAGGCTCCTGCCAACCCCGACAATGAGCCTATTGAAGTGCATCCGGTTCCACATCCGCGCCAGTTGAAATGGCAGGAGACCGAGTTCTATGCATTCTACCACTATGGTATGAACACCTACACCGGCCTGGAGTGGGGTAACGGTGACGAGGATCCCAAGCGTTTTGCTCCAACTGCAGCGCCTAATCCACGTCAGTGGCTCGAGGTTGCCAAGGCTGCCGGCATGCGCGGCGGTATTGCCGTTGTAAAGCACCACGACGGTTTCTGCCAGTGGCCTACATCTACCACAACACACAACGTGACCAATTCGGGCAACGACTATGGCCGCAACACCAACATCCCACGCGACTTTGCAGCTGCTGCAAAGGATTTGGGAATGAAGTATGGTTTCTATGTATCGCCATGGGACCGCAACAGTTATTACTACGGAACAGACAAGTATGTTAAG
>JAZRGF010000223.1:0-4113 GCA_045644005.1 Bacteroidaceae bacterium
TTGCCACCCAAGGTACCGTCAATAGTGGCAGTACCCACTTCGGTGTCTACTGTTATGTAGTCATCAATCTGTGCTGATGCTCCTATTGGCATCATAATTGCTATTAAAGCAAATAATAAAGTTTGTAGAGTTTTTTTCATAAAGTTAAGTTTAATATAGTTCTTGTTTTATAAATCTCACAAAAAACGCTACCGCCCGGCGCGTTAAAGCACCGCACGATAGCGTTCATGTTTTGTTATATTTTACTGTTGTTTTCAGGGGGGGTAACTTGTTGGGTTACAATTATTTACGGGTGTAACAAGGCCGGCGGCCGATGCGGCTGCCCTGGCTTTGCTGCTGTATGTTGATAATCGTTTGTCCATAAGAAGTTTACGCGTGCAAAAATAACTCTTCTTTGAAATTCTACAAGGTTGTGACCCCCTAATTTTTAACAATTGACAATCAATTATTTATTTTTAACTAAAAAATGGGTGGAAAATTAAGGGATTTAAAGGAAAGGTTATTAAGGGTATTAATGGTTATTAAAGAGACTGAAGTGTTATGAAAGATAATGCGGGAGGGGTATTAATGTTTTACCCTCCCGCATTAATTGCCCTTAGTTCTCTTTAGTGTTCTTAATATCCTTTCGCTTTTTTTCGCTGTTCAAGCCTTGTGTGGGTGAGCTTATCGCGGAAGCCTCCTTGCGCGACAAAGCGCTCACTCGTAGCTTGTAAGTATTTATATAGCATATAATCGGCTTGGTAGATAAGCACTATTGCTATGTTTGCAATTGTACCAGCATCGCGTGTACGAATTATGTTCATCCAAAATTCGGTATCATTATGCTCTCGTCCTAATTGTTGTGCACAACGCATTTGCTCTGATTCCTTTTCCCAACGTGGCAGGCCACGTGTGCGCAGATAATCCTCGTAGTCTATAAGTAACTCTTGTAGACTGCTTTTTGCGACGTTGAATAGTTTTAATTCACTCTCGGCCGATGTGGCTCCGGCTGCATATCCTTCAACAATATTCTGTTTGCCGCTGCGTGCAGCCTGTATCATTTGGTCAACTGTGCGGTCACCTACAGTTAGGTAATGCTTCGCGAAATGATAGGTGATATCGTATATGGCTTCGGCCTTGCGATAACAAAGAAGTTCGCGATAGTTTCCTTTATTGGGAATAAGGTTGGGCATAATTGTTGCGTCTAATGAAACAGTTTCACTCTCACTCCTTTGTCAACAGCCAGCCGCCGGTTTGGCTGACTTCGGCGTCAAGCGCATCGGCATTGGTGCTTGTAGCATTTACAGTGCCGCCGTTGATGTTTATTGCCTGTGCTGACAAAGCGTTGTCGTATGCCTTGGCAATGACCGTGCCGTTGTTGACGGTTATGCTGCCGGCCTGGATGGCGCAACTCTTCTTGTCGTCTTGAATCTCTATGTAGTTCTCGCCTGTAGTAAGCAGGGTGACGTTGCCGCTGTTTACGGTGACGCTGTTGTCGCAGTTGATGGCTTTTGAACCTTTACCCTTGCAGTCGATGGCTACTTTGCAGCCTGTAATCTCAACATCTCCATTGCTCTTTATGCCACCGGCCGATGTTTCGTCGCTTGAGACTGTGCCGTTGACAATGCCTGTGAGTTTGCCGCCACTGAAGGTTGCTGTGCCGTCGCAGTTGATGATCTTTGACCCATTGCCACCAACGGTTGCCTCAATGACGCCGCCGCTCTGGGTGTAGTTGCGGGTGGTCTGTATTGCCGAGCTCTTTTCGCCGGTTGTGGTGAGCTTCAGATAGCCGCCTTTGATGTAGGCATCGGGGATAACGGCGGGGTCGGGAACGGCCTCTTCATATTCTACCTTGATGGCTTCGCCGCCCGATGTTATGTCGAGCTTGCCGGCCTCAATGGTGAGCGTGCCCTCGGTGCACTCGATGCCATTGCTTGTGGCATTGATGGTGATGGTGGGCGAGCAGGCCTCGGCGCGGCCGATGATGAACTTCTCCTTTGTGCGGAAACCGTCCTTGGCTGCTGAGAGAATGTTGATGTTGCCGCCACGTACAATGATGTAGTCGTCGCTGCTGATTGCGTGGCCGCCATGGCTTGTCACGTTGAGCGTGCCTGTGCCGTTGGTGTAGCCGTCGAAGATGAGCTGTCCTTCGCTGAAGAGTGTTCCCTTCTGGTCCTCCTCCTCGCCGTTGGCACCAATGACAGGGGCGTTGTATGTGGCGCCGTCGCAAAGGTTATTTGTCGTTCCATTTACGATTGACGCATAGACTGTCTTGCCGCTCTGTATGTTGATTGCTGGGCCTGTGGGGTTGGTGAGTGTTACGCCGCTGAACAGCAGGCGGAACTTCTTCTCGCTATATATCTTCAATGAGCCGTTGCTGCATTTGCCCTTTACCTGATAACCTATTTTGCCAATTGTGGAGTTGATGACAATGTGTCCGCCGTTGATGGTGGCTGTAACACCGCTTGGCAGGGTGCTTGTCTTTACACTTCCTTCGCTGAATGTGATGGTAACGATGCGCGAGGTGGAGTAGTTTTCAACGTAGTCGCCATACTCGTCGGTGAGTTCATCGGTTGGTATCGGTTGGGTTATTTCGTTGAAATTATCCTTGTCGGTTGCATCAAAAGCCACGGTGGGGTTGGTGTTGGGAATCAACTCCTTGCCGTTGTTCGATGTGGGGGCAATGTTGGTTATCTTGCTTGTGGCGAACTGGCTTGCCATGCCGTTGCCCAGCTCAAAGCGTATGAGTTGTTGTTCCTCGTCAAAGGTGACGTCGCCGGCCGTTTTTGTGTCAATGGCCTGGTATGTGCCGTTGCTGTTGTTTACATACAGCACCTGTGCCTGCGTAAAAGATGCTGCAAGCACCCCAATGAATAACAGTGCCTTTTTCATCTTTTGATAATTTTGGTTGTACGTCCGTTTGCTTTCACAATGTATATGCCTTTGGGCAAGCCGGCAATGCTTATGGTCTCGCCTTGGGTGTCAATGCGCCTGGTGAGCAACTGTGCACCGGTGAGGCTGTACACGGTAACCATTGAACCGGCTTCGCTGTTGATGGCAATATCGTCATGTGACAGGTACTCGACAAGGTCGCCGCCCTGTGCATTGATGTCGGCAATTGAGGTGTGGTCGCCAAAATAGATACGCTCGATGTCGCCCATGGATGCGCTGCTCGTTGTTCCGTCGGTCTGCTCAATGTTTACAATGGTGCCATCGAAGGTGATTTGCTTGAGGTTCTCGAGTGTGAACACCTCATTGCCACTGGCAGTCTCCACAACCATATGTTGTGCTGTGGCTGTGCCGGCAATGGCAAGCAGTGAGATTATAAATAATAGTTTTTTCATAGTCTTTTTATTAAAGGTCTATTGAGTACTCAACACCTATTGCATGTCCGTTGGCCTCGCCATTGACGTCCTCAAAGAGATAATACAGTGATATGGAGTTGTCCTTGTTTATCTTGTAGCTTGCGCCAAGGCGGTAGCGGAGCTTGTCATAACCTTTCCACTCATCGAGGCGGGTGTATAATTCTACTGATGCGAATGGGTTTACCTTGCAGTTGGGTATGTCATACTTTACATTCAAACGCGAACGCAAGGTAAGGTTGTGCTTTGCATCCTTGAATTCCGGCTCTGTTGTTGCCAGCCATTTATTGTCCTCGGTTGACAGCAGCGGGTCCATGCCAAGGTCGTATCTGTACTTTGTCTCGTCGGTGGTTGCTGAACCGGTGTGTGTGTACTGCAGGCGTTCACGCAAACCGAATTCAAAGCGGCCGACCTTGTACTCGCCGCTGATTGTTGCATAGACGCGGTTGCGTATTGTCCAATAGTCGTGGTCGATGTTGTATTCGTTACCGGCAAAATTCCCCTCCTCGTCATATACGGGATCTTTAATGCTTGTCTCCTCGGGGTTGTGCTTGTAATGGAACTGGTATCCGACGTTTGACTTCAACCATTTGAGAATCTTGTACTCGAACTTTACGCCAATGGCGGTGCGCTCAATGTTGTTCACAAAGTCGTATGTGCGGAACTCTACGTCACCTACAACCTTGAACTTCTTGTTTATTTTCTTTGATGCCTCAACGGTTGCCCAAATGCCGAAATCGTCATCGCCTCCCTGTGCGTTGGCATTGCATAG
>JAZRGF010000224.1:0-10630 GCA_045644005.1 Bacteroidaceae bacterium
CCTTTGGGTTGCCATCTACATCATTGGAGCCATAGCGTTCAACTTCTCGTGCAACTATGTCATGCAGAACATCCTTAAACCGCACCAGAAAATAAGGATTGAGGTATTGTTGGGTCTTAAAGAAGACCTTAACGGAGCGGGATACAACGTCCACCAGTCAAAGATTGCCATAGGCTCGGGTGGTGCTTTCGGTAAAGGATTCCTCAACGGCACACAGACAAAGCTGAATTACGTGCCCGAACAGGACACCGACTTCATATTCTGCACAATAGGCGAAGAGCAGGGATTTGCAGGCTCGGCATTCGTGCTGACCATGTTCGTGATATTCATATTGAGAATCATACACATTGCCGAGAGGCAGGATGACCGCTTTGGAAGAGCCTATGGATATGCCGTCGCCTCAATATTCTTCCTGCACTTTACAATCAATATAGGCATGGTGCTTGGCCTTGTTCCGGTGATTGGCATTCCGTTGCCATTCTTCAGCTACGGCGGTTCGTCATTCCTGGGATTCTCCATATTGCTGTTCATGCTGCTCAGAATTGATGCAGACAGGGAGACCAAATAATTGAAGCTTGCCATGGCAAGCTCACTCCTCAATGGCCGTAATCCTCAGCCCCACATCAAATATCCCAGCAAGCACCTCTTCGTCCATAACATGCGACACCTTGAAGAGAAGCGTGTCGGCACACGATGCCGGCACCGCCACAGCCGTGCTCCTGTTCTGATAAACGGCTCCCGCTGTAGAGCCCAACCTGCGTCCGTCATCATCATACATCACACAACAGAGAGTATCTGCCGACAACTGCTCGCCCGCAGCACTGAGCATCTCTACACGCACACACAGATTCTTGTACTTATACCCGGCAGCATACCTGAACTGCACCTCAACGGCAGCATTGTCAGGCACTCTCCCACTCCCTTCGTAGAGGAATGACAATGTATCGCCGGCAGCCCAACTCTCGCCCATGACGGGCGCAAAGCGATGGTACACGGTCGTGTCACACGATGCCAGCATCACAACAGCCAGCAACAAGAACTTAACCCTCGGAAGAACCGCCCTTCTCCTTCTCTCTCTTGCCATTGCCTCTCTTTGAATCGTGACGGCCACCACCGCCCTTACGGCGTTTCTTGTTGCCACGCTGGGCCGAATCGAAACGGTTGATATTCTCTTGCTCAAGCAAATCGACAGGGCGTTTGGGCTCCTGTGAAGCCTCGTTGTTCAAGCTGTCGGGGCGTTCACCGCGCTTGTTCATTTCAATGACAGCAAATGCACGCCTACCACTTATCGTAACAAGGTTCGCAGGTATATGCTTGTCGGTCGAATAGGTCACCTCTCCACGCAGGATGTCGCTCTTGAAGAAATAGTATGTTCCATCCTTTGTCTCAAGCTCAACATCACGCTGCGGCAATCTCCTCGATGCCTCAACATAGGCATCCACCTCGTAGTTGAGGCAACACTTGAGCTTCGCGCACTGTCCTGCAAGCTTCTGTGGGTTAAGTGATACATCCTGGAAACGCGCCGCAGATGTCGACACCGATACAAAGTTTGTTGTAAATGTCGCACAACAGAGCTCCCTGCCACAAGGGCCGATACCGCCAATGCGACCGGCCTCTTGGCGCGCACCAATCTGTTTCATCTCAATCTTCACCTTGAACACATCGGCAAGCACCTTGATGAGCTGGCGGAAATCGACACGATTATCGGCAATATAATAGAATATCGCCTTCAAGCCATCGCCCTGATACTCTACATCGCCAATCTTCATATCAAGGTTCAAGTCCTTTGCTATCTGGCGCGAACGTATCATGGTATCGTGCTCACGCGCCTTGGCCTCATCGAACTTCTCCATATCCACCGGACGAGCCTTGCGGTATATGCGTTTGAACTCACTCTCGGGTGTCAGGCGTGTCTTCTTCAACTGCAGCAACACCAGACGGCCTGTCATTGTAACCTTGCCTATATCATGCCCGGGACTGGCCTCAACAGCCACCACATCGCCCTTCTGCAAAGGGATATTGTTGCTGTTCCTGTAGTACCCCTTACGCGTATTCTTGAACTGCACCTCTACGATATCGGTATACTCCTCGTTGCCGGGAACCGCAGCGAGCCAATCAAAAGTATTGAGCGGCGCATCCATCTTGCCACAACCCTTGCAGCAGATACCGGCACAGCCATTATTCTCCTTATATCTTTTCTCCATTTATCTGTTTTTTATCCAAACAATCATCCTTAACGACATGTCAAAGAAGACCATCTTTGCATTACCATTCTGTTCTATATGCCTTTGAGCCTCTGAGAGCTCTTCCATTATACCATATATGTTGCGCTCGTTCACGAATGGCGAGAACCTCACCGAGAAACCGCGCTCGGCCTGCGACATATAAAGCATTGAGTCCTCCCTGAAGTTCATAATGAAGTTCTCACGTATCATACGCTGACAATAGTCGAGTAAGCGTTTCTGTCTCTCACGTCCCATCGCCGCCACCTGTTCGCTCCACGCCTTCATCTCGCGTATATTGCGGGCATAGGCCACACGCATCAGCTGCATGAAGAGATCGAGGTAAAGCGCCTTCTCATCGCTCACGGACAACAGTTCCTCGGCCTTCTGCCAGTTACCGGCACTCTGCTGTGCCACAGCCTTGGCATCCTCAAAAGACAAGCCATAGCGCGACATCAGAGCATTCTCCACATCGGCCTGCGCAATGCGAGGCACATCAATGCGCTGTGTGCGGCTCAAGATTGTTGAGATTATCTTGTCAGGCTCTTCCGACACAAGCAGGAATAGGGTCTTGTGAGGCGGTTCTTCTATAATCTTGAGCAATTTGTTGGAGCCATCCTCCCTCATCTTCTCGGGCAGCCATATGATTACGACCTTCCAACCACCCTCGCGCGACTGCATGGAGAGCTTATGCAGAATCTCACCACTCTCACGCTCATATATCATCGGTTGCTGGTTCTCCACATCCAGTTTCTCCAACCAGTCGTCATAGCTGAAATAGGGATTCTTCAACAGCAGCTCGCGCCATTGGGCAATGTAGTCGTCACTAACCGGCGCGGTATCACTTGAAGAGTTCTTCTTTTTCCTTACAGGAAAGACAAAATGCAAATCGCTGTGTATATACTTGGAGAGCTTCACACAAGCCGGGCAGGCACCACAGACATCATCGCTGCCATTGCCGCACAACAGGTAGTTTGCGAGTGCAATGGCAATTGGCAACTTGCCGTTACCTTGTGGGCCGGTAATAAGCAGGGCATGCGCCAGCTTGTTGTCGTCGACACTGCGACGCAACCTCTCAACAATAACATTCTGCCCTATTATATCCTTGAAAAACACCCCCATCAGTAAATCTCCTTTGCAATTTTATAGACACTATCAAAAGCATTGAGAGTGTAGAAATGAAGACTTGGCACACCATGCTCTATAAGTTCCTTACACTGCTGCACACCCCATTCACAACCCACCTGTGCTACAGCTGCATCGTCCTTACATTTCAACAGCTCGGTCACCAGCTCCGTTGGTAAATCAACACGGAATGTCTTGGGAAGAATATTTATCTGCGACATGCGATGTATTGGCTTTATACCCGGAATAATGGGGATGTTTATACCCATTGCCTTTGCACGCTCCACAAAAGCAAAATACTTGCTGTTATCAAAGAACATCTGCGTTACGGCATAGGCTGCACCCTCGTCGGCCTTGCGCTTGAGCACAGCAAGGTCACTCTCCATATTCGGAGCCTCTTCGTGCTTCTCGGGATAACATGCCACACCATACGAGAATGGCACTCCCGGCTCTTTTATGGATGTACCGTCGACAAAGAAGCCCACATTGAAACGGTTCACCTGACGCTGCAGGACAATGGCATACCTGTTACCACATTTTGACGGGGCCGTATTTGCATCACCCTTGCATTTGTCGCCCTGCAACACCAAAATATCGGTTATCCCCGACAACTGAAGGTCAATAAGCGCATACTCGGTATCTTCGAGCGTATATCCGTTACATAGTATGTGCGGAACAACAGGAACACCATAACGGTGATGTATGGCCGCAGCCACAGCCACAGTGCCGGGACGACGGCGAACTGAACCAAGCCTGTAAGTTCCGTCACCAAGGCTTTGGTATACAGGCTCGCTATGATGGGTGGTTATATTGATATAACCGGGATTGAACTCCATCAGGCGGTCAATGTTGCCAAAAAGCTTGCCGGTGCCCGTACCTTTAAGTGGCGGGAGCACCTCAAACGAGAAGGCTGTGTCAGACGAAGAGTTTATATAATCAATTACTCGCATTTTTCCTATTTTCACAAGGGCACAAAACCCTTTCTATACATAAATACAAAGATAATGTAAGGGCGGGAAGAAATCAAAGGATGCACAAAGTTTTTTACCCACGCCCACAGGAGCCCAAAGCAAGGGTGCTGTCACGCAATACCAAAAGCCCCTCGGGCCCGGTATTGAACAGGAGGTCGACAATACTCAAGGAGGGAATGAAACCGTTGCGCTGCGCAAACACCTGATAATAGGGTAATTCACCCGCACCGTGTATGGATGCAAGGACCTTTGGCTCGGCCATGTTCCTTGCATCAAATGTAGCACCGGTGTCAACAGCCACATCGGACAGAAACTTAACACCCCTTTCAAGCCCCAACAATTCACTCACCACACCATGCAGGCGCAGATTGAAATCCATGAGAAAACCATCCTTCTCCTCATAGAAGTGGGCGAAATCATCGGCATAATACTCAAAGAAAGGACTCTTGCGATATGCACTTACAAGAGCATTCCAATGCTGATGGCGCCAATTGCCGTGCTCGCTTATTCGCACATCGCGCATGGCAACCCGCCCACCATCATGGACTACCGGTATTGTCAGTTGTTGCGCTCCGCTCTCGGCCGCTATTGCAGCACGGCTGCGATAGGTCTGCTTCACAAAAGGCGAAACATCATCCACCACAAGTGTCTCTGCAGCATACAACTGTACATAGAGAGGCACAGGAGCCAGATAGAGCGGGTGGGTCAACACACTTTCCATTGCAACATCAATTGAAAGAACCCACACCGCGGAACATACGTCTCCAGCGGAGCTTGCCGTCGAACCAGCCACGGTCCTTGTCAAGCGACAACCACACAAACAAAGCCTTGCCCACAATGTGGTCCTCGGGAACAAAGCCCCAACAGCGTGAATCGGCACTGTTATGACGGTTGTCACCCATCATCCAATAGTAGTCCATACCAAAGGTGTAGCTGTCACTCTCCACGCCATTGATGTATATCTTGCCATCCTTGACATCGAGGGTGTTACCCTCGTATGCCACAATAGGACGTTCGTAAGTTGCTATATTGTCAAGCGTCAGCTCCACGCTCTGGCCACGTTTGGGAATCCACACCGGTCCATAGTTGTCCACTGTCCAGCCCTTGTTGCCGTTAAGCGGATAGATACCGAATGTCGAGTTCTGGTTAGACACCTCTATGCTCCTGCACAGACGGCTATCCGCTTTCAAAGCATTGTAAGCCTCATCGGTCAACGGCAGCTGCCCAACAACCACAGCCCTACCCGCCTGGCGCAGGCTGTCGACAAGAGCACGCGACAGCCCTAATGCAAGACGCACATTCTCTGTTATCGATTGCGGATAGAGAGCCTGCATAGCCTGCAGATCCTCCTTGCTTATGCCAAGCTCGCGACGTTTTTCCTCGGAGATAGGACGCGCCAACACCAGATTGTAGTTGTACTGCACATTGGTCTGCTTCGAGAGCTTCTCGCCATCAATATACACAACCTTGTCCTTTATCTCAAGTACCTCGCCGGGCAAGCCCACACAGCGCTTCACATAGTTTTCCCTGCGGTCGACCGGACGGTGAACCAACTCACCGAACCCCTCGGGGTATGACTTTATATACTCAAGACCGTCGTTGTAAATCTTCTTGTATAACGGGTATGCATCACCGGCCTGCATGGTGTCAATGCCCGACAGCTGCGGGTTGAGTTCAAGGCCATAAGCATAGCACATGGTGTGCACATCTATCACGGCAGGATTGGTAGTTGCAACATCGCCGGCCGGGTAGTTGAACACCACAATATCGCCACGCTCAATGGGCTCGATACCCGCCACGCGGTCATAATCCCACTGCACTGCGTCAATATAGCTTTTTCCACCCACAACCGGCATAGTGTGCTGTGTAAGCGGCATACTGAGAGGTGTCTGGGGCTTGCGGGGGCCATAGTTCAGTTTGCTCACAAAAAGGTAATCACCGACGAGCAATGTCTTTTCGAGCGACGATGTGGGGATTACATAATTCTGGAAAAAGTATATATGTACAAAATATACGGCCACCAAGGCAAACACAATGGCATCTACCCAGCTCATTACCCTGCGCGCAGTGCCGTTCTTCAGGTTCTTCCACCATCCCCAAGGAATGAAGCGCGTTGTATAGCAATCAATTATAAATGGAATCACAAGCACACCCAACCAGCTCTTTACCCAAATGAGAAAAGCGATATAAAGCGCAAGATATACACCCATTTTGATGAGCGCCTTGCGGGTAGTCTTCACACTCCTGCCTAAAAAACGAAAATTCAAATCCATCTGCAACTGTTTTTTAGAAATCAAGCAAATCCTTCATGCCGAGCAAACCGCTATGCCCTGCAGTATATTCAGCAGCAATCACTGCACCCAACGCAAAACCGTTGCGGTTGTGGGCATCGTGTGTGATGGTTATGGTATCTTCGTCCGAACCGTAGGTGATGGTGTGGATACCGGGCACTTCGTCGCGGCGAATTGCATCAATCTTAATCTGGGTGGGACTGGGAACAGCCCCCTTGGTCACAGTGCCGTCGGGGTTTGTGAGGTCACCCATCACCCAACTGAACTTGTGGCCTATATTCTCAAGAATACCCTCGGCAAGGGTTATCGCAGTACCGCTTGGGGCATCGAGTTTGTGAATGTGATGAGTCTCTTCAATCTTGACTCTGTAGTTGTCGAAGTTATTCATTATTCGGGCCAGATATTTGTTCACGGCAGAAAAGATTGCCACACCCAAACTGAAATTGCTTGACCAGAAGAGAGTCTTGCCCTCCTTTTCGCATTTCTCGCGCATCTCGGCCTCGTGCTGCTGGTACCAGCCTGTACTGCCGCTGACAACCTTCACGCCCGCCTCCATTGCCTGAATGCAGTTGTCGTATGCAACATGCGGTGCAGTGAATTCAATTGCAACGTCAGCGCTCGCAAAAGCCTCGCCTTTGATATCATCGTGGTTCTCAACGTCGATTATAGAGACAATCTCGTGTCCTCTCTCAAGGGCAATCTTCTCAATGGTCTTGCCCATCTTTCCATATCCGATAAGTGCTATTTTCATTTTACTCAAATTTTATGAGCGCGAAGATAACTATTTTTTCACTTAAAAATATAAATTTAATTATAAATAACATAAAAAGAGCAGCCCTTAAGCCGCTCTTTTCTTTATCATTTCTTTTGCATTTTCCGTGTAAGCCACCTGCGCACAGGCTCATCATACAGTTTCAGGCACAAGAATGCAAGCACTATGCTTGAAACGACAACAAGCGCCGCTACCCCCAGACACTCCTGTAGAGTGTAATATTTTTTCTCAATAAGCCAAGCGTAGAAGATATACATTATCGGGTAGTGAACTATGTACAATGGATAGGACAAATCGCCAAGCACCTTGCTGACTTTTGATGTACAAGAACCACCAGTTCCACCGCAAGCACCCAACCATACAATAAATGGAAACACTGCCGCAATACACACAACCTCGTACAGGCTGTTGACACTAATACCTGAATTGTCAAAAGGAGCAATATAGGGCACTGCAAACAGAACAACAAGCATTAAACTGCATTTCCAGAAAGCACCCTTAACCTTGCGGGGCTTGAATGTACGTGCAAGCAACATACCAACTGTGAACGGGAAAAGCATACGCACCATTCCACCCCAGAAATTCACTTCATCGATAGTCCAACCAACACCAACCATATCGTACCCCGATGCATTCCCCACAAAGAACCAAGCATGCAGGCACCCTAAGACAACCGCCAGAATTGTAAGGATTTTTGTAGACAGACGGCGTATTACAAGCGCATAAAGGATATTGCCGACATACTCAAAGAAAAGCGACCATGCCGGACCGTTGAGCGGGAACATTTCGCCATTGCCGCGCACCTCGTACGGAACACCCGGCACTGCCGGTATCATGAACATGGTAAGCAGCATCGCAACCATAACCCAACCAGTTGGCGCAGCCGTGCCGTCCCATTTCTCAAAACCCACGAAAGCGAATGCCAGCACACCAATCAACGCACCCATCACAAGCATGGGATGCAGACGCACGAGACGGCGTTTGAAGAACTGCCATGTACTCATTTTTGCCCAACGGTCGTCATAGGCATAACTTATTACGAAACCCGAAAGGATGAAGAAGAAATCCACAGCAATATGCCCATGGTTCAGCGTGGTTATCAAGCCATCCCCGGCACCGTTTGTTGCCCGGGCAAAGGCAAGCCCCTCGAAAACGTGATAGAAAAGTACAAGAACTGCAGCTACGCCACGTAAGCCGTCGAGCAACTCGTAATGAGGTTTTGTATCGGTAAATTCTACCGATGAAAATGCGTTTTTTTGCATAGTACAATCAAAATTTGCCTTACAATTTCATTAGACAATAACGAACTAATCCACAATCCGTTACAGCCTCATTGGCAAAAGTAATGTTTTTACGCGTAACTACAAAAGGAAACAACGCCTCAAGAATCCCGAAAAATCTTTCTCGCGCGTATACCCGCTTTTTAAAATAAAATAACTACTTTTGTACTTTACCGCAATTCGCGGTCACAACAAAAGCAACAACAAATAAAAAAACATAACAGAAATGGAAAAGAAATTCAAAAGAACACTTGTGACATCGGCCTTGCCTTATGCAAACGGCCCTGTCCACATCGGTCACGTTGCAGGAGTGTATGTACCTGCCGACATCTACGTGCGTTACCTTCGCCTTAAGGGCGAGGACGTACTCTTCATCGGCGGTAGCGACGAGCATGGTGTGCCCGTTACACAGCGCGCCCGCAAGGAGGGCATCACCCCACAGGATGTAGTAGACCGCTACCACGGCATCATCAAGGAGAGTTTCGGGGGATTCGGCATTTCGTTCGACGTATACAGCCGCACGACATCAGAGACACATCACAAATTCGCGTCGGAGTTCTTCCGCAAACTCTACGATGACGGTAAGCTCGTTGAGCAGACCTCAAAGCAGTTCTACGATGTAAAGAACGAGAAGTTCCTCACCGACCGTGATGTTGTGGGCGAGTGTCCATACTGCCACAAACAGGCCTATGGCAACCAGTGCGAGGAGGGTTGCGGACGTGCGCTTGAGCCAACAGAACTCATTAATCCCCGCTCAAAGGAGACCGGCGAGGCACCCGTGCTCAAGGAGACAAAGAACTGGTATCTGCCGCTCAACGACTACCAGCAGTGGCTCAAGGAGTGGATTCTTGAAAACCACAAGGAGTGGCGTCCTAATGTCTACGGACAGTGCAAGAGCTGGCTCGATATGGACCTGCAGCCACGTGCCATGACACGTGACCTTGACTGGGGAATCCCCGTACCTGTAGAGGGCGCCGACGGCAAGGTGCTCTATGTGTGGTTCGATGCCCCTATCGGATATATCAGCAACACAAAGGAGCTATGCGATAAAGACCCGGAAAAGCATGGCACCTGGGAGCAGTGGTGGCAGAGCGAGGATACACGTCTTGTACACTTCATCGGCAAGGACAACATCGTGTTCCACTGCATCATCTTCCCTGTGATGATGAAGGCCCACGGCAAGTATGTGATGCCCGATAACGTACCAAGCAACGAGTTCCTCAACCTGGAGGACGACAAAATCTCGACATCACGCAACTGGGCAGTATGGCTCAACGAGTACCTTGTCGACTTCCCCGGCAAGCAGGATGTATTGCGCTATGTGCTCACAGCCAACGCACCCGAGACCAAGGACAACAACTTCACATGGAAGGATTTCCAGGCACGCAACAACAACGAACTTGTTGCCGTATACGGTAACTTCGTTAACCGCGCACTGGTGCTCACAAAGAAATATTTCGACGGCAAGGTTCCTGCCTGCGGCGAACTCACAGAGTATGACAACGCAATCATTGCCGAGTTCGTGAACGTGAAAGAGCGCGTAGAGAACCTGCTCGACCAGTACAAGTTCCGCGAGGCACAGAAGGAGGCCATGGAGCTTGCCCGCATCGGTAACCGTTACCTGGCCGAGACCGAGCCCTGGAAACTTGCAAAGACCGACATGGGCCGCGTTGCAACAATCCTCAACCTCTCCCTGCAGCTTGTAGCAAACCTTGCAATCGTGTTCGAGCCATTCCTGCCATTCAGCAGCAAGAAGTTGCGCGAAATGCTCAACATCAACAGCTTCGAATGGACAAGCCTTGGAAGCACCACCCTGCTTGCCGAGGGTCATGAGCTTGGCGAAGTTGGCCTGCTCTTCGAGAAGATTGAGGACGAGACCATCCAGGCACAGCTCGACCGCCTTGAGCGCATCAAGAAGGAGAACGAGGCTGCCAACTACAAGGCAAACCCAATACGCCCCGAGTGCACA